>NZ_JAUBQR010000231.1:0-10713 GCF_036701385.1 Microcoleus sp. Pol12B4
AAGAGCAAATATTTCATTGCTGCTGTAGCTTCTACTTTTGTGGGAAATGCAATATAGGTGATAAATCCGCCGTCCCAATGATTGGCGTTGCGGACACTGCTGATAGTCGCAACTCTCGGACTAAAGCGGTTCCAGTAAAAGTCGCTGTAGCCGATCGACTGTGTATTAACTTGGAGTTTGTTTGCCATCTGACTTAACTCCTATAACCTTGTGTGCGGGGTTGGCAGCAGGGCTTTAATTCTGCTACTTATATTATAGCATTGGGAAGTGGGAATTGGGAGCGAATGCTGGCTGTTTTTTTACCTCCTAGACTGCTTCTGTGAAGCCGGGAAAGTAAAATATCCCCAATACCTTTAGTTCTTTTTTGTCTCGAATACAACTGCATCAAAAAGCTCTACAAGCTTTAACTCTGAATAAACCGATAAATACAAATACTTTTCCAGTTTCTGCGGATTTCTAGGTAAAAACAACCCTAAGCCTGATAAGTTTTTATACTTAGACCTAATCCTTGAGTCAAGTAATTCACCATTCTGTTGCACTCTCTGAATGAGGAAATTATTTAAAAATAACAGTAAGTCGTTACAAGCTGACGGACTCGCACCTGATAATTGAGTAAGTTTTTGTAAAAACTTTACGAAATCAACAAAGGTTTCTCCAAAGTTACGATAAACTCCTACAGGATTGTTAGTGAGAAAATTGACTTCCGGCCCTAAAATTGAGGATATAAAAACTTTCACAGGCGCAATATCTGCTTGCAAAATAGAATCAATCACTACATTAACTTTTTCCGGCAAGTAGCGGAAATAATGATTGTTAGTTAATGTCAAACTATGGTACATATGAGGCGGTTCATAATCCATAATCTTGGTAGCTAGCTGAGAACCATCAATGTCTGGATAATCGCTCAAATCACTTAACAATTGCTCATAATAGTAATTGGGCGCTCCAAGTTGGAGTTGAGATGAAAGCGTATACTTAGCAGTATTTTGAAAGGTATGGTGTACTTCAATATTTCCTTTATTACAATTTTGGAAAAATAATACTTCTAGATTTCCCTTTACAGAGCGGTTAAAATCAAATATAAGTTGATTTATTTTTTGAAGATTCATCCATCTAATTTCTGAAATTGAAGGGGACGTGGGATGTTCGTCGGGGCTGATTTCCATAAGCGTTCCACTATGGCCTAAAAACACAATAGCCCAGCGTTTGGCTTGGAATTGAGATTGTGCCCAAGTTAGATACTCACTCAAGACTTCTGGGCTACTACTATCTGCTGTTTCTAAGTATTGCCTATCCACTTTACCTTGGCTAATGATGCTTCTAGAAACTTGTGCTGCTCCACTAAAGTCTGATTGTACGACTACTAAAACTTTGTCATTTTTTACACCTTTACTTAGCATTTGAATAATTGGTTGCCCGAATCTTGAAAGATTATTGTCATAGGGCATCCAGTATAGTAATATCCAGTCATAAGGATTTTTGACCGTACTTCCAAGCATATATTGGTCTCCCGAGTAATATATTGTCTCTATTAAAGAACTAATACTTACTGTTATCAATTTAATTGCTTTTCTTCTTTTTACGTTCTCTGCTCGTGGTTGAGGCTAGTCAGCTTTTTGTAGACATTATTTTTTGCTAACTAAAACCTCAATTCATATTCAGCGGTGACGCGATTGTCTCCTTGAAAATTACTCGAACTTCTGAGTAAAATTTTATCGCTCAATCGATAACGCACAGTAAATTCAGTCGGTTGATTGGCTGACAAAACTCGAATGATTGAGGCTGAAATATTGCGCGTGATGTCAAACCCAACTTCTAAACCTAAACCGAGAGAACCCGCACCAGAACTGGAACTAGCACTTTGTGCTTCGTTACCTCTAATCCGAGTGGGAAATAAGCGAAATTCGCTCAATCCTGTGGCGTTTGTAACCGCAGATTGAAGGTTGTTCAATAAACCCGCACCGGCTAAATTTGCGATCGCCAGTGTACTGTCTCCCTGTCCCAAAGTCTGCACGAAACTGCCGCCCAACAGCGCTACTATCTCTGTTTCCGATCGACTCGGAGAACTCCTCAACTGCAGACTTTCCGCCAACTGAGAAGCCCTTCCCTGCACTAACGCTTGAATTCGGACACTCCGCACATTGCCGAAACTTGTCGGTTCGTCTGCGATTTCAGAGGCTACAGATGTGCCGGGAGTGCGGAACCGCGTTACTTCCTGCACCGAAGTTGCTAATCTCACATCCAGCGTCGGATCGAGTCCTTGTCCTGGTACAAAAGTCGCAGTCTGCGCGTATCCTCGATCGAGTCTAAACTGCGTCGTAAACAAATTTACCGACCCGGAAGTCAACCGAATCGTACCGACAGGGCGAAGGTCATCTAAAGTTCCATTCACCGTCAAGCCCCCAGTCGCCTGAAAACTCAATATCGGCGCACTTGTTACCCGAATTCCCCGGCCCAACTTCAGCCGCAAATCGTTCAATCCAACTTCAAAGGAAGGGGAAGTCGGAGTTGCAGGAGAAGGAGAAACCTCAGTTGTAGGGGAATCAGAAACCTCAGTCCCAGGAGAAGGAGAAGATGTAGAAGGAGAATCGGAAGCAGAAGAGGAAGAAGCTAACTGAGTTGTGCCGCCGCCGGAACTCCGGAGAAATACTTCGCCGTTGTACAGTTCAATATTACCGCTCAACTGCGGACGCCTAGCCGTGCCCCTTGCTTGCACTTGACCGACAACGCCACCGCTGTACAATCCTTTGAGATTTAGTGCTAACTTGTCGAGGTTTACAGCCAGGGGATTAGCCGCATCGACATCGCCCTCAGCAAAAGGCACAGACAGCGGAATCACGCCAGCGGCGACAACTTGTCCCTGACTCAACTGTCCCCGAATTCCCTCTACCCGAATACGATCGCCCTCAAAGCGCACCGTCCCAGTCAGCCCTGTCAGCGGTTCTGGGAAGGCTCTCGCGCGGACAGTTGCATTTTCAAAATTCGCAATTCCTTGCGCTACAGGCTCTTGCAGCGTTCCTCCCACGCGAATTTGCACCTGTCCCTGGCCGCTGACCCACGCAACTTGCGGAGTCAATACATTAATAATTGCCAAACCTTCATTTTTCAAATTCGCCCTCAAATCGATTTGATTGCTATCAGCTTTCACCGCTGCAAACGGCAACTCAAAAGGCAAACTTCCCTGCACCTCAATTGGTTCGGTTTGAGTTACCAAAGCGCTGCCGCCAAAATTCAGGCGGGCGTTGCTGTAACTGAAACTACCGTCGGCTTGTTTAATCGGTTCTCCGTTTAGCGTGCCCTCAAGCAAACTCAATTCCCCGGTGGCTTGCGGGTTTTCCAAACTACCGGCTAAATTCGCCCGCAAATTCAAATTTCCTGTGACATCCACAAAAGGCAATTCCACCAGTTTTGCCAACTCTTCCACGGGTACATTTTCTACCCGCAACTGCCCGGATTGAGCTTTTTGCCCGAGTTGTCCCGAAAAGCCGATCGCACTTTTTCCCGCTCGAATTTCTAAAGGCAAAACAGTTAAGATTCCGTCCTGAAAACTGCCTTCAATGCTGAACTTTTCAGCGACATATTCTCCCCACTGCCAGTTATCGCCTTTCACGTTAAATTGAGCTTGCACGCCCGTTTGCAAAGAACCTGCGACAGCAATTTCCGCACCAAAAGTGCCTTGCAATTGAGATAATGGAGGGACTGTTTCTGATGATTTCACTGCCTGCTGCTGCTGCAAAATTGTTTCAATTTCTGCCAAGCGGCGCAACTGTTCGATTAGCGGGGCTTCAGGTTCTCCTACTGCTACAGTTTGCACGTCACCACTGTCACCGTAAACCGGAGGTTTTAAGCCTCTAGCCAAGTCGCCTAAATTGAAATATTGCAAAGCGGCTAAAACCTGCTGCAAATTGCCTTGCTGGACGTTAACTTTCCCGGCAAATTGCGGGTTTGCGCCTGTTTGAACATTGCCGGAAATTAAGTATTGACCGCTGCCTTGGCGGAATATGCCATTTGTGAGAGTGGCGCTGCCGTTAGCGTAGCTAAATTCGGCTTGGAAACTGTCACCTTTAATGTAGCCGATCGCCGGTTGGGCGATCGCAATTTGTCCGCTTGCTTGCAAAGTCGCCGGATTTAACGGCATCTTCCAACCGGGCACATTTACTTGTCCCGAAACCGTACCGGTTATCGGCCCCAAACCAGCCTCTTTACCGGGTGATAAATTCAAAGCAGCGAGGGGAAAATCGCTTAAATTAACTCGCAAAGTTTCTCCCTCGGTTTGGCCGCTAGCTACGGATTCCCCGCGTTGAATTAAGAAAGATGTCGGCAGAAAAGATTGATTTAAAGCTACTTCGATTTTGTCGCTGGCGCCGGCCAAACGCAAATCTACACTTTTCCCAGCATCCGCATTCACAGTCCCCGCCAGTACCGGGTCAAAAGCGATTTGATTTACTGCTAAATCCCGCACTTCCACGTCGCCAACTAAGCTGAGGGCGGCGAGGGTTCCGGTGAGGCGGCCGGTAAAATCGACATTGCCGCGCAGGGGTAGGTTTTGCTGTGAGGAATTTTTGTCCGCAATTGCAGACAAAAATCCTAACTGTTGTGCCGGTAAGGCTTCCAGATTAAAGTTGGCGAGTCTGACATCCAAATCTAAGTTGGAAATTGAGGGCCCTCCTTTACCTGCGAGTTCGACGTTAACAAAGCCGTTTGCTGTCAAACCGGGAGTTGTGGCGTTTTCAATTTCTACCCGTTTGCCGTCCCAATTAAATACTGCCTCAAAAGGTTGTTTCAAAAACGGCAATTCTGAGATGCGGAAACTGCCGCCGGCGCGAACATTTTGTAGGGGCGGTGCCCCCGTTCCCGCCCCTATCGGGCCGGATAAATTGATATTGCCGTTAAACAGTCCTCCAAGCTGGGGGAGATTTTGGGAACCAGAGACTACATCTCCGGTTTGCAAGCTTTGGCGCTGGGCTTCAAAGGCTTGCTGGAAGAGACTTAGAGCAATTTGCTCGCCCTCGATAGACGCGCGCCAATTCCCCGATGCGGCGCTGCCTTTAGCATTGACAATTCCTCCGCCGTTGGCGAGTCGAATTTGTCCGTCGCCGTTGGCGGTGATGCCGTTGGCGGTTAGATTATCTACAGTTCCCAAAATGCGGACTTGGCCGTCGAGGGTTCCGTTAATTTCTGGCGGTAAATCCGCTGTCAGCAAACCTGTTTGTTTGAGGGTTTGTTCTAAATTACTGACGGCTATTCCGTTGGTTTCCAGCAATGCTTGCCAGTTGCCGTTTTCCAATTTTGCTGTAGTATCGATCGCCCCGAGTCGATCGACCAAAATCCGTCCTTCTCCGCTACCACTAATTCCCTTCGCTGTCAAGTTATCCAAACTGCCCGCTGCTTGGAATTCGCCGTTAACTCTGCCGTCAAATCCTTTAGGCAAAGTCGCCGTTAGTGGAAACAGTTGGAGATTGCGGATTGTTTGTTCTAAGCGACTGAGAATAACTCGATCGGCATCGGCGAAAGCTTGCCAGCGTCTGTCTTCTAATTTACCTCTAAAAGCAAGAGTACCGTCCCCTATATTGAGTAAGCCGCTGCTGCTGACGCCTATGTCGGGGGCGGTTGAATTATCTAGACTGCCACTGGCTTGAATTTGATTAGATATTTGTCCGTATAACGATTTTAGATTTTGGATTTTGGATTTTAGATTTTTGATATTGGCGACTGTTTGGGGATTGTCAGCAGTGAAAGCTAAGCCAACATCTAACAGCGGCAATCCTAAATTTACTAAACGGCTGATGGAAGTGCGATCTGTTTCTGCTGTTCCTTGCCAGTTTCCCCCAGCCAATTCTCCTTTAAAATTAACATTGCTGTCAGCAATATTGAGTCTGCCGCTGCCGCTGGCATTGATGCTGCTAGCCGTCAAATTGTCAAGACTTCCCGATGCTGTAAATTGACTCGATAGTAGTCCGTCAATCGATTTTAGATTTTGGATTTTGGATTTTAGATTGTTGAGATTGGCAGATTGCTGATTTTCGGGATTGAATGCTGAAGCCACATCTAAAATCGGCAGTGTCACATCTACCAATCGGCTGATGGAAGTGCGATCTGTTTGTGCTGTTGCTTGCCAGTTTCCCGCTACCAATTCTCCGTTTAAATTCACATTGCTGTCGGCAAAATTGAGCCTACCGTTGCCACTAACATTGATTCCGCCCGCCGTCAAATTGTCAACATTGCCCGCCGCTCGAAATTCACCTGCTAGCTGCCCGTTTAACGATTTGAGATTTTGGATTTTAGCTTCTAGATTCTCCCGATTTGCTGGCGTTTCCCGTGTTAATAACGGCAAGCCAATATCAATCAATTGATTTACAGCCACTTTTTCAGTGTTGCCAAAAACTTGCCAGCGACCAGATTCTAGTTCGCCATTAACATCAACAATACTGTCAGCAATATTCAGCGTTCCTTTGCCCGTCGCAGCGATCGCATTTAAACTCAAATCGTCCAAAGTTCCCGCAGCTTCGACGGTTCCGCTGACCAAACCCGCTACTTCAGGAGGCAAATTCAGCCCCGGCAGGACTTGCTGCAAACTGTTGAGATCCACACGATCGCCCTCGATGATAGCTTGCCACTGACGGTCTTTTAGCGCAGCATCCACGTTAACAGAAGCGTCGCCAATTTTCACAACCGTATTTTGCAAATCTGCCGAATTCCTTGCGGCTCGAATTTCGCCCGCTGCGGGGAAAGTTCCTTGCGGTGCTTGCCATTGAACTCTAGCTTGAATGTTTTCTAACGGGCCGAAAACTTGAGCTTTGGCGGAGACACTGCCAATGTTAACAGTAGCAGGAATCGGGAGAGCGTAAATTTGGGCGATCGCGTCTCCGGGTACATTTTCAGCTTGGAAGTCAAACACCAAACCAGATGGCGAATTCTTACTTTTTAAAGCAATATCGACTTCACCTTTACCGCCAATTTTACCCCCCGCCGTCGGCACCACCAAAATATCGCTCAAAGTCAAACCTAAAGAGGAAAACGGGGGAATAGAGGATTGAGAATTGGGAGTAGGGGTTTGAGCCATTCTCCCGCGTTCCAATTTGAAATTAGTGCTAATATTGTTTAATTGCAGTCGATCGACCGTAGCGGGTTTTGTCGAGGCGATCGTACCTGTCAGCACCGGCATTGCAACTGTTCCAGTCAGCTTGGCATCCGCCTTCACTTCCCCCGCCACAGCAACGGGCAATACTACTTTCTGCCCTAACTCTGTCTCCACCGCACTGACAACACTTGCAAAAGCGACTGGTTGCACATTAGTTGTTAGATTGAAGCTAGCTTGTTGGAGATTAAAATTAGTTCCAGTTGCAACTGTTCCTGCTATTTTTAGCGGAATTAAACCGTAATTAGCCGCCAGACTATCGACAATAAAATTAGTTCCCTGAAACCGCAACTGACCGCTACTATTTTGTATAATTTGTTTCAGCGGGCGAATACTCGCTTGCACTCCTCCAAAACTAGCCGTTCCGGTAATTCCCGATACTTTATTCTCTCGCACTTGCACGGTCAAATTGCCATTAGCCAGACCTTTTTGTAAAGAAATGCTGGAAAGTCTTAGCAAGCGAGCGAGGTCGGGCAAAGGCAAATTTTGACCTTGCAACTGCAGGTTAGTTTGAGCTGCAGGTAACATAGAATCAGCTTTAAGTATAAAATTATCGCTGTTAGTAAACTGACCGTTTACTTCGTAGAGAACGCGCTGATTTTGATCGCGAAATAGAGCACTGCCATTTCTCAGACTTACAGAAATAGGAGCCGAAGTTTTCTGTCCGACTGCGGGACTCGGCACCAAAACAGCAGCGGCATTTTCAGCTCTAATTGCTTCAACTTCTGTTTTAAATAAACCCGGAGATTTCCGCTCTGCAGTTGGAATATTAACCCAGCGGCCTTTAGCATCCTGTTCGATATAAGCGTTGGCTTGAACTAAAGTAATATCTAATTTGAGAGTGCGGGTGAACAGCAGTTGCAAAACCGAAAACTTTACTTTAACTGCTTCTGTAGAAGCGTAATCCGGATCGGTAGGAGTTGCAGGTAAAGTCGATCGGCCAAACCGCAAACTTGTCAGAGAAAATCCCTCCAAACGTCCGAGTTGTACAGGCCGCTTCAGCAACTGACTAACTTCAGTTTCCACCAAAGGAGCTAACTTTTCCCGCACCCAATGGTATCCTACCGCCGCCCCCACCAAGGCGAGAATACCTAATCCCGTACCGCTAAGCAGCAGCAGACGCCACCAGCGGCGATGGGGACGGGGTGCGAGTTGATTTTTGTTATCGTCCGAGTTAGTCATGGGTGTTTCTCAAAAATCAGAGAATTCAGGAATTATAGGAAATCAGCCGATTTTAGACAGGTATAATCTCTGTGATTCGCCAGGGTGCCTTCTGCCTTTGGTAGACTCAAAAGTGAGGTCGGAAGTGCCGATCCCCGGATTGAACGCACGCAAAAGGCACGCCCCCACTCCAGGGTAGACTCCACAAACCTTTACCGAACTTAATCAAAACACGCAACACCACCTAAAACCAAGTCCTCCAACTCCTCCAAATCCTCTAGATTCCCCCCGCAGTGCAGGATCGGTGGTGAATCTCAAATCTAAAATATCAAACCAAGTCGTCCAAATGCCCCAATTCCTTTCGATCGCGCCAGTGCAGGATCGGTGGTCAATCTAAAATCTAAAATATAAAATTTAAAACCGGTTGCCCGATCGCTCCTAAGATAAAAAAACGGTGGTTAAGAAGGTCTTTAAAACTTATGCGAGTGTTCGTCTTACTCTTCAATGCCCGCACCGAGAATGAGGGAATTCATACCATTCAACTCGGCGATCGCAACAAAGTTCTGATGTTTGAGTCAGAAGACGACGCCACCCGCTTTGGGGTGATGTTGGAAGCTCAGGATTTCCCAGAGCCCACGGTTGAGGCGATCGACGAGGAGGAAATTAAGGAGTTCTGCGACAGTGTTGATTATGATTGGGAATTTGTGCCTGCAGGCGCGCTGGCGATCCCGCCAGAAGACAATGTAACACAGACTCAGTGGCAGCCGGAGCCCGAACCCGATCCAGATCCAGAGTCTGACGTTTCCCAAAACGAACTGGATTCTATTCGCCGCCGACTCGAGGGACTTTTGTGAGAGTCGGCAGTCATTAGTAGAGTCTAATTGCAAAAATTGCTCTCTAATCTTGAAAAGCATCTGCGTTTATCTGCGTTTATTTGCGGTTTCCCTCTAAATCAATGACCGATGACCCATAACCCGTGACCCATGACCCATGACCCATGACCCATGACCAATAACGCAGAAAAAATTATGAAGAATTTGGAAGAACGGGGCCATCTGCTGACGGAACAGGTGAATGCCAACAGCGAGAATTTAGACCAACTCAGTTCGATCGAATTAGTGGACTTGTTCAACCGGGAAGACGCCCAAACCTTAAGCGCGATCGCCCGTGCCCGCGAACAGTTAGCCCAAGCGATCGACATTGCAGCCGAGTCTCTGCGTCTAGGAGGCCGCCTGTTTTACGTCGGTGCGGGTACTTCCGGGCGTTTGGGGGTGCTGGATGCGGCCGAGTGTCCCCCCACCTTCTGCACGCCGCCCGAACTCGTACAGGGCATAATTGCCGGGGGTGCAGGGGCTTTGGTGCGGAGTTCGGAGGATTTGGAGGATCGGGCTGAGGATGGGGCCGAGGCGATCGCCCACCGTCAAATTATCAACTTAGATGTGGTTGTCGGCATTACGGCTGGAGGTACGACGCCGTTTGTCGCCGGCGCTTTGCAGGCGGCGCGCCAGCGGGGGGCGAAAACTGTGTTTATGGCCTGCGTACCCGTCGAACAAGTGAATTTTGAGGCTGATGTTGATATTCGGTTGTTGGTTGGTCCGGAGGTAGTGGCGGGATCGACGCGCTTGAAAGCCGGTACAGTAACAAAAATGGCTTTAAATATCATTTCGACTGGGGTAATGGTGAAGCTGGGGAAGGTTTACGGCAATCGGATGGTTGATGTGGCGGTAACTAATAAGAAATTGCGCGATCGGGCTGTGCGGATGTTGCAGGATTTGACTGATTTAAACCGGGATGAGGCGGGTTTTTTGCTCGAAAAAAGTGGCAAGTCGGTTAAATTAGCTTTGATGATGCACTGGACTGGTTTGGAGAAGGAAGAGTGCGATCGAGTTTTGGGAGAATTTCAAGGGAATTTGCGATCGGCTGTGGCATCAATTAGTCAGTAGTCAGTAGTCATTAGTTATTGGCGATTAGTTATTGGTTATTAGTTAGACGTGTCCGGTCAATTGCCTCCGCTTCGCTTCGCCCATAATTGCTGTAGGGGCAGGTTAAATAACGATCTATATTGACAATGAGATATGCGGTAAACCCGCCCCGACGGAGGTATCGCGGTCACTCGATCGGACATAATATTATTGGTTATTGGTAGCAGCTAACCAATAATCAATAACAAATAACAGCAGTCAACTGTCAACTGTCATTTGCAAGATAGAGTCAAAAAATTGTGAAATCTCTTCAGTGGATCTGATGTGATAAACACTTTTGGTATTTTGAGAACGATCGACATACTCGCGATATCTGGGAGTCAAATACTTGTGACACAACCAAAGAACGCGGTAACTCTTACAGCGTTTTCCGCTGTTATGAGGTACAATAGCAACAGTTAGCAAACCAATTTCTTAAATGCTGAGGATTTA
>NZ_JAUBQR010000232.1:0-10687 GCF_036701385.1 Microcoleus sp. Pol12B4
CCTGGCACATCTTTAGATGAACTCATCTGTGCCTACTGCGCTCAATAGTGTCTCTTTTTTATTTGAAATGACTATACTAATTGGACAGGTTATACAATAAATCTTACAGAAACTTACGATCGAGATTTGCCTCATTTAATTACCAATATGGAAACGACACCCGCAACTACTGGAGATGTCGAAATGACTCAGGTGATTCATCAAGCTTTAGTTGATAAACACCTGTTACCACAAAAACATATTGTCGATACAGCTTATGTTGATGCTCAACACTTGCTCACCAGTGAGACTCCATTAGGCCTTGAACTCCTTGGCCCTGTACCCTCCAACTCAAGTTGGCAAGAAAAAGCCAAGCTGGGCTTTGAGCTTTCTTGTTTTACCGTTGATTGGGAGCATCGCCATGCTACTTGTCGGCAAGGCCACATCAGCAAATCCTGGCATCAACGCTCGGATAACTATGGCTATCCCGTGATTCAAGTCCGTGAACGTCGGCCCGATTGCGTGGCTTGCTCTGTTCGCTCTCAATGTACTCATTCACCGGCTACGGCTCGTGTTCTGACTCTCAAACTTCAACCTCTTTATGAAGCGGAAGCGAAGCTCTAGCCAAAGGTAGGCCTAGACAACATACCCAGGAGTTTAAGCAGCGTTATGCCCTACGGGCTGGTGTTGAAAGTTCGCTATTTCAAGGAATTCGTGTTTTTGGTTTGCGTGAGGCTCGTTATATGGGTCTTGCCACAACTCGTCTGCAACATATTGTGACTGCTGTTGCGATGAATCTGTCAATAATGTGGGCATTTTGGCGCGAGACTCCGATAGGCTTGCCCCCTGTCTCTCGTTTTTCCGCTCTTTTTCCCTCTGCCTCATCATCGTTTTTTTCCATGATTATGGGATGTTTGGTTTCACCCTTTTTTAATTCGCCAACAGTCTCTTGAAACTGGGGCTACACCAACGAAGTAGATAAGAGTCGGCGGTTGAAAGCGCTGCATAGAGCCAAACGCAGTCTGCGGAGGCCGACTGGGAGAATTAAGGTGCTCTTCGGCGCACTTTACGCTATTTTGAGAAAAAACAAGCTTTCGTTAGTGGAGTTTTAAAACTGTCCACTCGCTGCGAGTCTTCCTGGAGACTCAAACCCTATCTACACCGTTGAAATATTTAGTAAAAAGCCCGATCGCACTGTTCACTTATCGAAACTGTCCCTTCCTCTCCTGACTGCTTCACTTACGCTATCTATTCTTTAAGTTAATGAACCAAAAGATATATTTGACTTAGAGGCACTATGCAGAAACAAATCATACGCCAAAAAGATACTAATGCTTGGATACTTCAGTGCTGGCTTTCTTTTATTCTGGCCATTTCTGCAACTACTGTAGGTATCATTTATTTACAGGTAGATCCCTGGCAAAAAGCTTTTATGGGTATGGGTTTAACTTTTTCAGTCGGCTCGTCTTTTACTTTAGCAAAAACCATTCGCGATAACAACGAGGCAACAACATTAACTGCCAGAATCGACGAAGCTAGAGTTGAGAAAATTCTCGCTGAACACCATCCTCTCAAATAAATTTGACTATACAATGTATACAAAAAACAGCCCGCGCGGGCTGTTTTTGTTGTTTGAGCCACAGGTTTCAAGCTGCAGATGGGAATTGGGGATTTCAATGGCTACCTTTGAACTTACGATCGCCCAACTTATTCTTTTGTCGCTGGCGAATACCGGCCTTAACTGTCGCCATATCCACCGGAAAACCAACGACAGGCATCACCTGATCCTTGCGTTCTTCTTCCAGATTCTTGAGTTCGGTGTAATCAACCCAGTGAATGCAATTCACCGGACAAGTGTCGATCGCCTCAGCAATCAACTCTTCAGAATCCCCGTCTTGTCGAACTACGCGTGATCGACCGTAATCCGGTTCAATATAAAAAGTATTGCGAGCAACGTGAGCGCAGTGCTTGCAGCCAATGCAGGTAATCTCATCAACATAGACACCTTTTTGGCGCAACACACCGCCCAATTCCGGTTCCAAACCAGAGCGATCGGGCGCATCCCGCAAAAAACCTCCCAACTCCGGCTCTAAACCAGAGCGATCGCTTGCTGTATCTATTCCGAGTCCAGAAAGCTCAGACATTTAGACCCCCACAATAGTAAATAAGTCCGCGCAGGCGGACTTTGATGAGACAAGATTGCAAAAATCTCGAAAAATTATTAAGCGCACCAGCGTTGCACCACCAAGCGGAGCGAACCGTCTTGATTTTGCTTTTGCTCAGAAATTTGGAAACCCTGCTTAGCGCTTTCATTCACCACAGTATGGTAAGCGTAGCGCTGAGTCACCTTATTCAGAAAACGGTCTACAGACCAAGCTTGCTGCCAAAACTGCAAGTCAGCCACCAATTCATACTCAGTCCCGTTCCAGCTAAAACCTACGTCGTAGCCGTTTTTTTGCTCAATCACTACCTCAGCGGTGCTGGTGAGGCCGCGATAGCCGCGCACCTCAGTCGGGCCCGACTTCCAGTCGATACCCAAGTCAGTTAAAGCAGCTTCCAAAGAATTCAAATTGCGGATCTGGGTCTTAATTTGGCTAAAGTGTGACATGGTGATTCCAAAAAAATTTAAGTGAACTCAACAAAAAAAATTACCAATCGCTAAAAGCCACTTGGGCCGTCGCTTCGGCTGACTGATGCAGCGCTTGCGTGAAATATTCCGATGTTGACTCTTGATGAAGCACCACGCCGAGCTGAGCTTCAATTGCAGCCGTTACCTCAGCACAGGAGGCACCGACAATGCCGGTGACGGTTTCCTGTACGCGGCCATCTGGATAGATCACAAACTCTAGTGTTTCCATAATCCGGGCTGACTGAATAGGAATATTGAGAACAGACACCGACACCAGCAAGCCAGGGACGATGCCTCCTGAAGTAGCTTCTTGAGAGTTGGCTGACTGACAAAGCGCTATATCAATTTTGACTAATTGATAGGTTTTGAGTCACAACTTAACAGAAGTTATTAATAGGTAGAAGCAATACATCAGTTGTATGTAAAGTTTCGCGTAGATCGTGACATCAGTCAAGTCATACATGAGTGGTGAATATTAGCAACGGCTATTGGGGATCGATCGTGGGGGAGGGAGGATAGATCGCGAGATAGTAGGCCGAGGGTAAGGTGCCGTGTGCTTCGCCCTACAGATAGTAAGCTGTTGGGCATCTAAATTTTATTTTTCGGGCGGGCGGGACACCCCACAAGAATTTTATCGAAAGTGACAGTAAAACTTAGATGCCTCTGGGCTTATCTTTGCGTAAGTTTTGTAAACGTAAAATACGATCGCGCTTTACATACCAACTTCTTAAAAAAGTCGGGGTTCTGGGTATTCGGTTTTTTCTGCGGAATTACTTATCAATTAGTCTTAATCAATAACTATGGCTTATCAAAATTTCGATTCTAAAATCGATCAAATTACGCAGGATTATCTAAGCAAGAGAGAAAACCTGGCTTTAACGCTCAGAGTAGTTGACCAAGGGCATGATTACATCCAAGGATTTGGCAAGCTCAGCGACACCGTTTATGCTATTCCTAAATGCTGGTAAAATTTACGAAATCGCTTCCGTAAATAAACTATTTACAGGAACAGTTGTGGCTAAATTAGTGAATGATAGCAAGGATAATTTATCAGTAGATGAAATAAGGATAACGATATTAATTGAACCAGCTTCACCGTAGCGCTAGCTAATACATTGACAACCTCTGTAAAAAATAGTTTAATGAGTTACTGGTAGGGGTTAAGGCGTGTAATGCACACCCTACAGTATTAGTTTATGAGTAAGTCCTGTTACCATAAAATCCTAATTAGTATTCTCTACGATAAAGAGTCTTCAAATTGATTAATAATTGTTGCCGGAAGCGTAACCATTCTTTTAAGCAACCTGTGCCATGACCTGCCGCAGCGGAATCTGTACTACAAACTCAGTGCCCTTCTCCAGAGTGGAATCACACTCAATCTTGCCACCGTGTTTTTCAGTGACGATTTGATGACTGATCGACAGTCCCAAACCAGTGCCTTTGCCCACGGGTTTGGTGGTGAAGAACGGATCGAATAGTTTAGAGCGAATGAGTTCCGGGATACCGACTCCATTATCGGCAATGCTAATCGCGATCGAGTTAGCACTACCGATCGAGGTGCTGATGGTAATGGTAGGTTGTTGGTTATCCCTGACACCTGATGTCTGCAAGGCATCGATCGCATTACTGATGATATTCATGAATACCTGGTTGAGTTGACTGGGATGGCATTCGACCTCCGGTAATTGCCCGTAGTTTTTGATGACTTGGATGGCCGGAAAATCGGGTCTGGCTTTCAAACGGTGTTGCAAAATCAACAGAGTGCTGTCGATACCGGCATGGATATCAACGGGTTTGCAGTCCGCTTCATCGAGGCGGGAGAAGTTGCGGAGGGAGAGCACCAGTTGGCCAATCCGATCGCTCCCCATTTTCATCGAACCCAGCGTCTTCCACAAATCCTCTTGCAAAAATTCCAGCTCCAGGTATTCTGCCCGCTCTCGGATTTCTGCTACCGGATTGGGATAGTGCTTCTGGTACAGTTGCACCAAGTCCAGCAGCTCCTGAGTGTATTGTTTGACATAGTTCAGATTGCCTTGAATGAAATTCACCGGGTTGTTGATTTCGTGTGCCACTCCCGCCACCAATTGGGCTAGGGCAGACATTTTTTCACCTTGCACTAGATGCACTTGGGCTTGCTTGAAACTTTCTAATGCCTGGTTGAGTTCGTTGGTGCGCTGTTCCATGATCCGGGTGGCATTCCGCAGTTGGAGATGCACCCGAATCCGTGCCAAGACTTCTTCATGCTGAATCGGCTTGGTGATGTAGTCCACCGCACCCAGGCTCAGCCCTTTGACCTGATCCACCGAGTCGGAGAGGGCGGTCATGAAAATAACTGGAATATCGCGAGTGGCCGGATTAGCTTTGAGCCGCTTACAGGTTTCAAAGCCATCGATCCCTGGCATCATCACATCCAGCAAAATCAAATTTGGCTCAGACGATTGCACTCGTTGCAGGGCAGTTTCACCATTTTTGGCGATCGCCACCCGGTAGCCCTGTTCGCTCAACACATCAAACAATACTTGCAGATTGGTTGGGGTATCATCTACGACTAAAATCGTGTTTTCTTGAGAGATTGAATAGGCTGACATTAGCAAACTCCTAAACGTATTGAAGGGATGAATGGTTCATGGTGGAGCGATATTAAGTGGCTAAACCTGTGACTCGATTAGACGCAGAATGGCTTCCTCATCAAACTGTTGACTAAGTTCTAAAACTCGGTTCGCAAAGGCAATATATTCCGGCGTTAATTGCTTCAATCGATGGGCTTCCTGCTGGATATCGGTCATAAAACCACCCTGAGCGGCAGCATAGAGGGTTGCCAGTTCTGCAGCAGGTGGTATTATCATGCTAACCTCATCGGCGTTGCTGACAGCGGGTTGAGTCGTCTCTGTTTCGGTTTCGTAAATCCACTGCAATTCTAGATATCGCTGCAATTCGGCAAGCAACCCAGTAAACTCGATCGGTTTAGGGAAAAAGCTATTGCACCCTGCATCCAAACTTTCCTGTATATCCACCTGAGACAGAGTAGCAGGGGAGGCAATGATCGGAGTTTGGGCAAAGTCTGGCAATTGTCGCAGGCGACGGGTCATTTCTAAGCCATCCATGATCGCCATATGTACATCGGTAATAATCAAGTCGGGTCGCGTCTGGATAGTGGTATCAAAACCTGCCTGCCCATTATCAGCTTCTGTCAGCTTGAAGCCCAGCGGTTCCAACATATTCACTGCCACCAGACGGTTTTCTCGGCGATCGTCAATGACCAGAATTTTGCGTCGTTCGCCCTGATAGCCAATAACCTTGTGGTTGGCGATCGCATTTTGTGTTGTCCAATCCGATGCTGGAAGCAAGTCGATCTCAAACCAGAAACTGCTGCCCTGGCCCAATACACTCTCGACGTGAATTTCGCTGTCCATCTTCTCGATGATTTGTTGACCGATGGCAAGTCCTAGTCCAGTGCCTTCGATGTTGCGATCGCGTTTCCCTGCCTGCTCAAAGGGTAAGAAAATCGTGGATAGTTTGTCTGGGGCAATGCCAATGCCAGTGTCTTTAATTAGGAAGCGAATTCTTGAAATTTTTGAGTTTTGAGTTTTGAGTTCTGAATTTGAGTCTTCTGACTCCACCACTTCTACGCGAAACGTGACGGTGCCAAAATCAGTAAATTTGACCGCATTGCTGAGCAGGTTGAGCAACACTTGTCGCAGGCGTTTGTCGTCAGCATGGACGGCAGTGGGGAGGTTGCTGGCAGGCTGGTAATGAAACTCCACGCCTTTTTGTACTGCCTTGACGCGACAAATATCCACAGTAGAAGAGAGGAAGTTCGCCAGATGGAAATCCTGGGGATAGAGTTCCATCTTTTGCACTTCCAGCTTGGACAGATCCAGAATGTCGTTGATCAGGGTGAGTAAATGGGAACCGCATTGATAAATCACCCCCAATCCTTTCATCTGTTTGGCAGTCGTGGCGGGGTCGCGCTGGAGAATTTGGGTATAGCCGAGGATGCCGTTGAGGGGGGTGCGGAGTTCGTGGTTCATGTTGGCAAGAAACTCGCTCTTGGTGCGGTTGGCAACTTCGGCAGCTTCTTTTGCCCGCAATATCTCTAGTTCTACGGACTTACGATCGCTAATATCGCGGCACACAGCAACTCCCCCTTTCAATGCACCACTGGCATTTCTCAGAGGTCTGCTACTAGCTGTCAGCCAGAAACCCTTTGGGGCCTGGCGATGACGAGTAAAGATTTCCATATTGTCTACCTGCTCACCCCGAACAGCCCGCACTAAGGGAATTTGTTCTGTTGGGAGCGGAGTTACCCCATCGGATAGAAACAGTCCATACTGCTCTGACCATTCTTCCGGCTGGCTGTCGGGTATTTTGCCAAACATCTGCTCGGCAGCGGGGTTAAACACCAGGAATCGACCGTTTTCATCGACAACGAGCACGCCATCGCTCATGCTGTTGAGGATTAGTTGCAACAGGCTAGTCTGGTTTTGAAACGTCTGGTTACTTTGCTGAAGCTCGGTTTCGGCTTGATTCCGCTTCAGGATTTCACTGCAAATCAGGCGGTAAGTCCACAGAATAATTCCTAGGTTGAGGGCGATGCCCACCAGAAATGCCATCATTGCCAGAAGGGTTGTGTGGGTGGCAGCTTGCTGTTTCTGCCGCCACGCTACGGTTTCCATCGCTTCGATCTGCTGGGTCAACAACGTAATCTCGTCCAGCAGTCGTGGGGGAGTGCGATCGATCGCCGCCGCCAGCCCTTTGGTGTCCCGGAGCTCCACGCCCTGCCGCAGTTCCTCCAGGCGACGCAGGATAAATTCTTCCAGGCGCTTGGTAGCTGCCTGTTGGTGGGGAGCATTCTTTAGCAAGCTTTGCAATTGTCGCAATTCTTGATCGACATCGAGCGTCCGAAGCCCAAATTTCCTGAAGTCATTTTTGTTTTGCGCGAGCAGGTATTGCCGCTGCATCTTTTCAGCATCTTGAAATGCACTGGTCAACGTTTTCAAACTATTGAGCGCTTTCAGATGTTCGGCGATCTGGCGGTTAGTTTCTAAGGTGCGGTTAGCGCTCGAAAATGCGATTCCACTCACTGCTAATGCCAGGAAAGTGGCTGCTCCCAGGCTCCCGGCAACGATTTTGAGAAAGTTAGAGGGTTGTTTCATCATGTCTGTCTCATGCTTAGTTTCGTCGATCTAAGACCGCAGAGGGCGGAGTCCAAATTTTTGAAATACTGCCATTGCCCGATCGCTACTTAAAAAGTCCAGATACGCCTGCATTTCCTGGGGATGGGGAGAGGTTTTAACCACAGCGCTACCGGAGCGAATTGGCTCATAGAGGTCAGGCGATACGGTGGCTAATACCTTGACCTTGGCAGAGGCTTTGGCTTCTGGCAGAAAGGTAATGCCCACCTCTGCCTCTCCCTGCTCGACGGTTCGTAAGACTTCCCGCACATCCACCTTTGCCCAGACTGCCTTCGACTCCACTGCCTGAAGGATGCCTAACCGACTCAGAATCGGGTAGGTATATTTGCCAATCGTCAGGTCTTTGTTGCCGATTGCCACGGTTTTGAGGCGATCGCTCGCTAACTCGTGCACATCAGTCAGTTGCACCGCAGAATCAGCCGCAGCAATCACCACAATATCAGTGGTCACTAACTCCCGACGGCTTTCGGACAGAATTAGCCCTTGGGCTTGCAACGCATCCACCGATGAAATCTCGGATAACACAACCCCATCAAAAGGTTCTCCCTGCTCAACGGCTGCCCGGATTAGGCCTGTTCCGGCAAATATCGGATTCAACCAGATATTGGGGTGTTCCTGCTGATAGAGTCGAGAGATTTCCTCCACGGCAGTGCGAACCATGCCTGACACAGCCAAATTGAGCGTCACCGCCTGGATTGCGGGTGGGGTGGAGCAACTGCCCAGCCAGAGGGTGAGTGTCAAGGAGAGGAAGCACAATGTCAGCCATCGGAGGAGTTTCATATCAAGTTTCCTGAGATTTCAGTTTCTAAGCCTTGGATAGGGCTGTAAATTTCGGAACAGTCTCTACAGCGACTCTCGGTTGTCTCTAATATAAAGTCTCTAATATAATTTTTTGGCAATTATACAAACCATTCCATTAATCATCTCGTTCTGAAGTACCTGTAAACCTATTTCAGATAGCCGAGCGCACAACCAATTTTTATTAAGCCGCAGTTTTTGGTAAGAACTGGCACTGAATGACCACCGATCGCTCTGTTTTTGATAGAGTAAGTCATGGACTGCTACGCTGTTTTCCTGATACTCCAAGAAACAAGTAAAGATTGTAAATTCATCACTTTGTACAGGAATAAAACGCTGAGTTCCATGAAGCTCTGATGAAACATAATCGCGGAAAGTTAAAATCAACATCCCATTCTCAATCAGCGAGCGCTCAATGTCCAAAAGTAATGAATCGACAGCACTCAATGATTCTAGGTGTGTAAGTGTGTCGCCCATGCAAACAATGAGCTGCGCCTGTTCCTGAATATGTTGCGAGAAATTAAGCAGATTGTCGTGAATGGTACGGATGGGAAGATGTTTAGCGCGATCGCGTAACTCTGAAAGTAGGGCGTCACAGAAATCTATAGCTATTACCGAAAAGCCTAATTTTGCTAAAGGAATAGATTGAAATCCTGAGCCTGCACCTAAATCAATGGCTAATCCTCGCGGTGCGGAGTCGAGGGCCAATTGACAAAAAAGAGCGTGATTTCGTTCGATCGCTGCTTCAGGATTTCCTGACATCCAACTGTAAACTGCAGCAAGTTGCTGGTTATAGTGGTCTTGTGCTGTGTTCATTATTATGCTAAGTTCGATGACTCGTTGAAAAGGAGCAAAATCATTCAACCCGATGGAAACTAAACCACCACTGCCACCTTTTAGGCGGGAAACTGCTAAAACTAAAGTTCAAATCGCAGAAGATGACTGGAATAGTCGCGCTCCAAAACGAGTAGCTTTAGCTTACACCGAAGATTCGCCGTGACGTAACCCTGTCTAATTTTTCAGTCGAAGGTAACAAATCAAGGCTTTCTTAAAACGAAAGTTGATAAAAGAACTAGACTACTGTTTGGAAAATGAACTGTGGAGTTTTACAAAAAAGCTGATTTCTGTGCGCTTTGAATAGCAGTGGCACGAGGGTCAGAGTGCGGATTTGTTCCTTGAAATAATCCCAAAATATCGAAGGAAGAGGGAAAGGGGAAGAGCTGAAAGGGTGATAAAAATGGCTACACAATAGTTGTGTTAAGCTTTGCCGCCCTTTTACCTCGTAGATAATTTGACCGTTTATTGGGGTGTAAACTAATATATTCTCTAACTTATTCTGGGCAAATATCTATAAAACTTACCCAATTTTTCGCGCACACACCCACTTGAAATGTACTGTGCGAACGATAAACACGTTTGGGTTGTTTTGGACGATCTACATATTTTCGTGCTCCCACTTTTTTGACTAATTTTTCTTCAAAGGTTGTCGCTGTATAAGCGATGCTTACTAATAAAATTAAGGTCAATAGCCTGGGTTCTGATACTTGGACATCTTCAATTTTATAGCTACAGCTTTTATAATCTATAAACATTTCTTCTATATCAAATCTTTGTTTATAAGTGCTTGTAGCAGCTTTTAAGTTTTTCAAGTTAGTTAATATAAACCATCCTTCTTTGACTGTGACTCCGCGATATTTTCCTTTCCATTTACAAGCGACATTAGCTTTAAATCTTTTAAATTTTGCTGGCGGGGTGACAACCCCGCCCAAAAGCCAGACAGGGCAAAAATTTGACTCACCTGTGTTAAAAAAAGATATGTCAAGCTAAAGTTACACTCGACCTATGCCAAAAATATGTTAGTTATACCATTTTTTTAAAGATGTGATAGACTTGTGTAAAAAGTAAAGGCGAGAATTACAATGTCTGGTCGTCCTCATATAAAAATTACAGAATCTGTAGAAGATTTACGAGAAATCCTCAAGCAACAAAAAAGAATACTAGCTTATAATAAAGTTCAAATGCTTTATTTATTTCAGTCAAAACAAGTAGAAACTGTTCGGGAAGTATCCACAGTTTTAGGTAAAAG
>NZ_JAUBQR010000422.1:0-1766 GCF_036701385.1 Microcoleus sp. Pol12B4
GCTTGCCATAACAAAGGCAGAGAAACCCAGTGAGGTGGATATTTGAAACGGGCAACATCCAGCAGAAGAACTAGATCCCGCTTTGGATGATAACCACCAATTGGTGAAAAGTGACCATCACCCGTTTGTCCCAATACCTTTCGGCTGTAGGAAACAACTAGATGAATATCACCTGACGCTGTAGTCACCTCCTCAACTGTTTGCCGAAAGTTTTCCAAGCTGCTTTGGTGGTAACGGTTAGGTTTTACAACAGCACCATTGCAACGTGCGATACAGACAAACTCATCAAAGGTGATACCGTTTTCTTTAATGACTGAAAGAGGTAAGCAACAGTCTAAAAATTCCTCTCCATACCATCTCCACACCCCTTTCCAAATGCGACCCGGATCGATGGATAAAGCATTAAGAACAACAACTAAACTACCCAATCCACAAAAAGCGGGTTCTGCTTGAGTATGAAACTGTTCCGCTAGAGCAAAATACCCTTCCATACCTCCCAATGCCAACGCTTCTCGAAATATTTGCTTTCCCTCTACGGAGGAAAAGGCAATAGCAGAATCGGGGAGTGAACGACGATAAAACCCTTGAGCAGACATTGAGTTTTTTAACCCTTATTGCTTATGATGCTAATAAATATTATGCAACATCGTCAATTTGATAATGAGGAATGCACTTATTTACTATTTTTAAAATTTTAGCAATAAAACGCTGCGAAGGTTTGACTTTCTGGGTGCGAATTTAAAAACGTGACCATTTGCGAGGGACCGCTAGACATCAAGCTGATGAAAAAAATTGGAAATTGGCCACAGATTGAGCGGTATGCAGCTCGGCTTAATCTCACATCTTGGACCCTTCTCAATAACAGGCTTTCCGGCCTGTTCCACAAAGAGTGAATTTTATTGTGGAACAGGCCGGAAAGCCTGTTCAGAAAAAGCTTATTGAAAATGGTGCAGCATCTCAGATAAATCAAGCTTTTCTGAATATCCTCAATCACGCGATCGATGTTTTAGAAGAGTCGGCTCAACAGTTGTAATAGTTGCAATCAATCAAATTTCAACCGATGATTTGGATTGGCACTGAGGGATGGATGCTCAGGGGATTTATATTGAGGTGGCTGATAACGACACGGGAATTAGTAAATATCTCACAGCGCCACTTTCTGCTCCCTTGTTGGTTGGCAAAACTACCACTTTTGTTAAAATTACTCTCTGATATCGGATAATTGTAGAGCCGCAAAAAGGCGAGTTAAAGTTGTTTAGCAACTTGGTAAAGGTACTATATTTCGGATATAACTTCCGCTGTTGCACAGTGAATTGATAGTATTTACCGTTGGGTGGGGGCGGGTTTTTGAGATTGTTAGTTAGAGTGAGAAAATGTTTTGAACCGCCCCTACAATAACTGCACAAAATTTGTCAACAGAGTTCGGGAATGAGCCTAGAATTGACTTCGCTGCTAATTTTGTACTCGCACTGCTGTTGCAGCGGACACTCGCCGCAGCGGGGGTTTCTTGCGGTGCAAACTGCCGCCCCGAAGTCCAGCAGTCCTAAATTCCACGACCCGACTTGCTGTTTGGGAGCGACTCGTTCTGCGGCTTCCCAAAGTTCCGGCGATCGCGATTTTACCTTACCGCCGTCAATCCCAAAAAAACGCTGCAAAATCCGAGCAACATTCGTATCGAGCACCGCTTTTGGCTGTCCGAAAGCATTAGCGCAAACCGATCGCGCAATGTACTTGCCAACTCCGGGAAGTTCCAGCAACTGAGCTTC
>NZ_JAUBQR010000233.1:0-10638 GCF_036701385.1 Microcoleus sp. Pol12B4
AAGTGAAAAGTTGCTTTCTTTCTGACAAACTCCAGACTTGAACAGTTCCGTCGTAACTGCCGGAAATTATTTGTTCGGCGTCGGGAGTCACTGCTACACTTTTTACCCAGTCTGCATGACCCGTAAGAGTAAAAAGTTCTTTTCCGGTTTCTAGGTTCCAGACTTTAATGCTGTTGTCTCCCGACCCGGAAATTAACCGTTTGCTATCAGGACTTACGGCTACGGACTGGACAAAACTGCTGTGACCTTTGAAGTTAAAAATTACTTCCCTACTTGTCAAATCCCAAACTTTAATACTGCCATCCCAAGAACCAGAGATTACTCGCTTGCCGTCGGGAGTTACTGCTACTGCTTCTACCGCAAAAGTATCGCCTGCAAAAGTAAATATTTCTTGTCCAGTTTCTAAATCCCAAATTTTAATCGTATTGTCCCAAGAACCGGAAATGACTTTAGTGCCGTCGGGCGTGACAGCTACAGCATTGACGTAGGTAAGATGACCTTTGAGGGTGGAAAGTTCTTGTCCTGTTTCTAAGTGCCAAATTTTGAGAGTGTGATCGGAGGACGCAGAAATTGCCCGCTTGCCGTCGGGGGTGATTGCTACAGCTTGTACCCAGTCTGTATGTCCGGTGAGGGTACGCAACAATCTCCCGCCGGGAGGAGTAAAGCTGGGCGTTAGCGGTCGCAGCCAGGGGGTTGTTTGGTGTTTTGCCTGTGCTAGCAGTGCTAGAATTTCTGGACTTTCAAAGCGCATCAAGCGGGCTATTAGTTGGGTGGCTAGTTGGCTTTGATCTGTGGCTAGAATGTGGGCAGACAGGCGAATTGCTTCTTGGATTAATTTGAGTTGGTTGGCTTTTTGGTCTGAGATAATAATATCGGGACTTGTTGCTAAATCATAATCTTCTATTAGCGCCTGTACTCCCGATGCTGACAGCTTGGCTTTAATAAAATTGTAATCTATTAGTAAGCTGTATAATTTTTCGGAGTCTGAAGTCGCTGCTAGCTGACTTGGCAGGATTCCCAGGTAGTGCGTCTGTTCTGCAGGCTGCATTTTATCCAGCCCTTGTGTAAACTCGCTCATAAATTTACGGATGTGTTTTTTAAATGTATACGATCGCTAGCTGCACCCTACCGAAAAGCCGATCGAGGATCTTTTCTCTTGACTTAGCATGACATATTTGAATGCTATGTGCTACGGGCTTGCTGTCCTCGGTTTGGTGATGGTTGGATGAATTGCTGGTTTTTTAGTCGAAGTCTGCTTTGAGAATTTTCAAGCAGTGCGATTACAATAAATCGCCACCAATATCATTCGACTCAGCAACGCCCAATTTACCTATCAATCGATAAAAGCTCACATATATCGTTTTTTTTCTTAACATAGCTGGTATTTCGGCGAGGGTGGTCGATAGATCCACACTGTCAAAGCTAAAAAATTTCAGGTATCGCAATCCTATTTAATGTGCGAAAAAGACTTTTTATAACGAAATATGAGGGCGGATGCTCTAATTTTCTGTCAAGTCGGCCGCATCAGCGAGGCAGATGTCCCCCTGGTTGGGTTTCGTACCTCAACGGCATCTGCAATCTGTTTCACCCAAAGCTCTCAGAAAGCTTTGCAGGTGCGCCCCCTTCCTCTAAAATATAAAAAAGGACTTGCACTCTTAAACCGGGTTTCTAGACAAAATCATTGGTTTGACCGCTAGGTACGCAGGAAGAAATCGGGTTTCTGACTCCATAGCGGGCAAGTCACGATCGCAAATAAAGCAGTATTGACTTTAGAGACAAATTTCATGGATGTTATCGAGTTTTTCGAGTTAAGTGTAGGCAAATGGTTTTCCCAGCGTACCGTACACAATCTCAATTCTGGCGAATTGCAGGCGGGTAAATCCGACCTCAAAATAGAAATACTGACAGCTAGCGATGCAGCAGTCGTCAAACTTTGCCAACAACACTCGATTAACCCGGCTTCAACTGGGCTAAAGGGCGTTCGGATTAGTTGGGACGGTATTCCCGATCGCGACAAAGCTAAACAAATCGGTTCTACAATATTAGCGATCGTACCAAATCCCGACAATCCCAGCGAAGGCAAAGTGTTGCAAGACAAGGGTAACGGCCGCTACGTGATGGGCGACGACGTGCTGACATTGATTACAGAATCAGACACCCTCCATGCCGAAGAAAGGCTGTGGTATCTCATGCCCAACCTGCGGCTGCGGACTAGCATTGTTAAGCAAGCTAACGGTACCGAACAAGCATCTTTTTGTTCGGAGATTCGGATGGGAGGAAGTCCGAAAACTTAACTCTCACAAACAACTATGTAATTCCCAAATATTACACCACTTCCAAAAAAAAATGCAACTGTAGGCAGATCCCAATCACGATCTTCATCAGTCATTCCTAATTCTTTAATCAAAAATCGAAGATGATATTACACCCTATTTCTGCTTTCTCCCTTCTTTCTTCTGCCTTCTCGGGCAATCGCTTTTAACTTGGTATGAAAATCAGTGTGTTTGACAACTGGAAATGATTTTGCCACAGGTTTGTCCGCTAATTTGTGCTCAGCTTCGGCTCGATCGGCGAGGGTGGTAACAGCCACATCTTCATATACTACAAATTCTGTATTTTCTTTTGTGAGATCGTCGGCGGCAGGTAATTTTCCTGTTTCCTCTGCCTCTGTGTTTGGGACTTCTGCATGAAGCCCCACATCAAGTTGCACCCCTGACGGCCCACGCAAATCTAACTCTGCGGCAGTTACTTCCGATTCCTGGTTTGATAAAAGTATATCTTCCGGTGACAGTTGAGCAGCACTTTCCCCGGTTAAATTTTGAGGAAAATTATTGCATACCAAGCGTTCAAACTCGCGATTGAAATGATAGAGAGGTTGACCTATCCGATGCCACATACTCAATAGCTGTCCCACAGACACAGCCTTGTAGCGGCCTTGATAAAGCGCTTCAACCACTGCTAAACGCAGCCAATAGCCGGGATACTTGGTCAGCCATTCACCCGCCAATTTCTCGGCTTTTTTGCCACCTAGGTCAAAACCGTAGTGAACCAGCAGAGCCGCTGCTTGTGCAGATATTGCCGTCACTTCTGTCATTTGTTGTCTGTTGACTGTTGACTGTTGACTGTTACTGTTGACTGTTATCTGTTGACTGTTGTCTTTTGGTTCCAATTACCCAATTACCAATTCCCCATTACCTATTACCAATTCCCCATTACCTATTACCAATTCCCAATGAGCTAATTGAATTAATCGGATAAACGCACGCCTCCTTCTACAGTTCGCGCGTCCCCGGAAAAAGGTTCGGGAGTCCCATTCCAGTTGAAGTCGCTAACTCTAAAAGTCAGGCTGCCGACTTGACGCTCAGGATTAAAACGCAAAATGATTGCGTAGCTGCGGCGACTATATTCTAAAGTGTAATTCGTACTGATTGTTTCCCCGCTTTCTAAATTAATAGCACTTTGAAATCCAACTCTAAACCCTCCGTAAACTTGCTGGACAAGCCCAAAAGACAGGACTCTCAAATCTACTAAGCGATCGAATAAAAACGGCGATATACCGTCCCGTCCCACCTGGGTATAAGTCACGTTAAACCCAGTGTAATCGAGGAAAGGGCGGGAGAAATGACCGAACTGCCCTTGAATGCCGACGCTGCCAGCGAGGGAATTTTGTCTGTCGCCACTGCTGTAATAAGTACCAACTCCCCGGACTCCCAAGGCCAGTTGCAAGAAAGGAACCACCGGCGTCCGCGTATACCTCAAACCCTGGGTGGGAGTGCGGGGCAGCGGTTCGCCCTCCCACAGGTTGAAGCCGCGGCTTAAGGCAAAGCTGAGTTGGGAACGGCCCAGATCGATGCGGTTGTTTTCCCGCACTGGTTCGAGCAAGTCTGCTCGATCGGTGTCAGCATTGATAAATTGATACCCAGCTTGGTAGCTGAGATTGATGCCAGTGCCTCCGAGTTGGATGACTGGAGAAGTGAGGACTGCCCCGATACTGCTCTGCACGGTTTGATAGCCCAGAGAACCGTTAAACAGTCGATCGCGATAACTGTATTCTGCTGCCAGAGTGTGAGTGCCGATCAACTGTCGCAGGCGCAAATTCCCCCGAAAGCTATCTTCCGGCAAATTGGGGAAATCTTCAAAACTCAGAAATATTGCCGATCCGTCCAGGCTGGTGCGCGGGCCCAGACTAGCGCGTAACCTCGCTTTCAGCCCGTAACTGTCGGGAGAAAACGGATTACCGCCGTTCTCTGCCACGACCCGCTGCAGGTAAATTTGGGGCGTCAGGGTCAGCCGCACCGGCCCGTTTTGCAACACCTCAAAACCGCACTCGGCATACAAACCGCCTCTGTCCCCCCCGTCGTAGCCAAAGGTCAAACACGGGCCGTTCTGCTGCCGGCTGTCAAACACTTGCCTGCGTGGATACACGGGTATTTTCACTCGGTTGTCGAACACCAAGCGGGGTTTAGTTGTGACTAATTCCTCTGCCGTGGGCGAAATCCTTCTAATCGTCGCCCTCCGGGCCCTGTATTCAAATTCCGGCGGGGAAAACGGGTCGTTAGTAAGCCGAATGTTTGTTGCTACCCTCGCGCCGTCTGGCAGCAGTTCGATGCGTTCTGCTTCAAAGCGGACGCGGTTGACCGCACCAGTAACTTGGGGGGCTGCTAGCTGTCCACCGCCACCGATAGTCACTGTAGCAGCGCCGGAGGATTTGACTCCGCGCAGGGGCTGCTGGCTGGTAATTCGATCGCTCAGCGGCTGTTCGAGAATCGTCCCGGCACTAATATCTGTAGGCAGTGTGGGAGTCAATTCGCTACCTGCTGCTGGCAGGAAAATTTCGCCGCTGGCTTGTTCGACTGCGCCGCTGTTGAGGCCGAGATTGAACTCCATCCGCTGGCCGCGCACTACTTGTTGGCCGCGGGTATAGGCGACATTGCCGGATGCTACCACTTGGCGGGTGACTAAGTTGACGATCGCTCGATCGGCATCAATTACAGTTTGTCGGAACCGCACAACGACATTACCAACCGCCGTGACAATTTGCTGCTTGTCGTCGAATTCTTGGCTGTCAGCCTTAACTTCAATAGTATCGGCCGGAGTCACCGGAAAAGGCACAGTCCGCCCTGCTGGGGGGGTGCGGACTCCCGGCGGGGCGGCTGGTTTAGGCTTCGGTGTCGGCGCTGGGGAGGTTCTGGGTGCGGGGGCAGTTCCTGGTGCGGGAATGTCGAACTGCTGTTGCCCGCTGGGTGCTGGTTCTGGCGCGGGTTCTGGAACGGGAATCTCCGCAGGTTCGGGAGAGTTATCTTCTAACTGCCGGCCTTGGGCCTGATACCAACTTTCCTGCTTTCGGACAAGATTCCTCTCCTGTTGTTTCTGTGCCTCTGCGGTTCGTTTCCGATTGCGAATGGCAATGGCATTTTCTACCGAACCCAACTGGTAAGCAGTAAACGAGGAATCTTTCGGAGTTTCCGCAGTTTCGGGTTCTCCCACAGGAGGCCGACGCTGAAATCCTACCACTGCGTCGCCGCGTTCCACTTCCGCTAGGGGGTCGGCGATTTCTGGAGGCTGGTCGGTGGCTGGGGTAGTGCCGAGGAGTGTGGCTGCGGGTGCTGCTGGGGCCGGTGTGGGTTCTGGCTGAACGATATCTGGGCTTGGTTCCGGTATTTCTGCGGGGTTGCTGCGGGTGTCTCCATCGCCGGCCGCCACAGTGAGGGCGACTTTTTTTGGCTTGGCGATGTAGATGATGGCAGAGGGTTCTGGCGGCGGTACCGGATAGGGCATAGTTACAACAGGTAAGTCATCCGATTTTAGATTTTAGATTTTAGATTTTAGATTTTAGATTTTATAGGCTGCAAATTATTGAATAATTTGCATCTAGAAGGCAACTGTTTAAACATTAATCTGATCTCTAAAATTCCCCGTGGCTTTGGAGCGCCGGAATAGGGCTGCTTTCAGAAGTTGCTTCCGCCACAAGATAACCTCGCTGCTGGTGCGAGGTCAAGTTTTTTTCGACTAATTTTTGCGGGTTTGCGGGCTTGCTGGGGGGCTGCGGTGGCGTGCCCCCCAGCAAGCGGCAGAGATAACTTGTTTATTCCATGTCTCTGCGGTTGGGGTTCCGGGCTGGGTCATTGGACAAAAATCCAAAGATGAACAGGGAAACAAAAAATAAAACAACTACATTAACTACGATTTTGAGGGTTAGCACTGTGGGAGTCTCCAAAGATGGCATAATACTGAGCTGATTTGCTGCTGTTGCGGCAACTTTTTTATCATAAGCTAAAGATTAGTCAATTTTCTCTTTGCTTTTGAGGATTTTTGGCAAGTTGATTTTTGCCCAATTCCAGAGTTGCTCCGCGATGTTTTCTAGCCGCAGCATAACTCGATCGAGCCATTCGAGCACTTGTTCTAGCGGGTGCTTAATATATCCCATCGATTCTGCTTTTGTTTCTAAGTATTCGCCATCGGGTGGGACGCCTGCGCTGGGATTTTTGGGTTCTGCTACGGCGGGGGTTGCGGCGGTGTATCTGCTAGTTTGCGCGGTGATTGCTGCTGGGGATTGGTTGTTTTGTGAGGTGTTCGGGTTTGTATTTTTTGGCACTTGGATTTCCTGTGCGCCCCCTGGGGTTGATTCTGCTGCGAGTGCAGAGCTATTTTTTTGAGTAACTACTAAATCAGATGCTGTTTGGGGTTGACTTGTTGGGCTTTTTGCGACGAGCAAGCTCTGTTTTAGCTGCCCCAGCAGGCGGTTAAGTGCTTCGGGGTAAGGGGATATGGAGACTGATGTCGATCGACCTTCTGCCAATTCACCTAATTCTGCCATCTTTTCCTTGACTTTTGGGCTAGCTTGTGCTGCTATGCTTTTAGCTGCTCCCTGGGGTTCGGAACTGTCGTCGATTAAATGCTGCGGTGCTGCTTCCCCGAATAAGTCTTGCCAGTTCAGCCACGGTCGATCGACCTCTGGGCTGTTTTGTGTGTTTTCTTGTTCTTGTCGCTGTTTCAAATAATACTGAATTGCGACCGATTTCTCGGTATTATCACTTGCTGCCGTTTCTTTGCCCAAAAGGTGGTCTACTGACGACCAAATCATTTGTTCGATGTTGCGAGCGTATTTTTCGAGGATGTCGCGGGCGGACAAATCTACATTGGCGTCTGTGCCGGATGTATTAATCTTGACTCCGGGGGCTTCTGTGGGGGCGGCGATTGTTTTTACCGCTGGTGGCAGGGTTAATTCTTCGAGGTTGACGGCGGCGCGATCGAGTAATGTAACAAAGGAGAGAGGACTAGGGGGTCGATCGAACTTGCTGTTAAAATTAGTTTCTAGTTTTGGGGTATTCTGGTCGATCAAATTCGATGCCGCAATTGACTGCTGTGCGGTTTTTGCTTCAATCTGCGCGCGGGCTGTTTGGACTAGGATGGCATTGCGGTCGATCGATTTTTTAACTGCGAGGATTGATTCTCCAAACTGATTTCTTTTGAGAGCAACCGGACTCGTCTGAAGCCATGCCATCAATTCCCAAAAACGACGTACCGGCGGCAACTGCGCTTTTTTGGCTGCTGACTCCAAACCGAGATTAAATTTTAATTCTTTTTGGGTAATTTCCTGCCGTTCGGGCCCGCAGTTTGCTACTTCCCAAGTTATGCGACCTTCGAGCAGTTCTTGCTGTTCGGGTGTCAAAATATCTAATATCTGATTTTCTTTTCCGACCAATACTAAAGTGCGGGCTGGGATAAAACTGGCAATTCCCTCAACTTTCGGTTGCGGTTTTAATTCCGTTTTAACCAGCGGGTGTTCTAAGACGGAAGTTGTTTGATGCTTTGTGATTTGTCCGCTAAAATTGATTGCCGGATGTAAATCGCTAGCAGCATTTCCCTGATTAATTAACAGCGGGAAGCTGGCTAAAGTTTTCGCGGTTTGCGACGAGTTTAGTAAATTTTCGGCGAGGTGCAAAATTTCGGCGATCGAACTTTCCTCGGAAGTTTCCCCCTGATACCAATTTTGTTGCAAATCGGGGTTTTCGTCGCCGCTAAATTCTTGCAGTTCCGGTAAATCTACTTTTTGGCTTGATTCCCGCAACTGTCGGCCCAGCATTCGGGAACTTTGCACCAGCAAATAAGCTGGATAAAGCAGAATTTGGGTGGCGGTGAGAGTTGCTTCTTTAATTTGACGCCAAGTTCGATCGCAATTGTCGGCAACTTGGCGGGACTGTTTCGATATAAAATTTAATAGTCGGCTTTGGTAGGGGCCGTAGTAACCGTTGGACATAAGTTTTATTATTGAATTCAGATTTTTGATTCGCGCCGGAATTGCTGAATATTGCTGTAAAATCAAAGCGAGATCTTAATCGCAGCTTCAAACCCTCTGAAACCTTTATTTCTTCGCGTCCTTTGCGTCTTCGCGGTTCAATCCGATCTTTGATTAATACACAATTCCTATTTTAGCGAAATATGAGCGCTTCTGTGTCACCTGCTAGCAACAATATTTCTGCCACTGTCGAGAAGTTGCGCCGCCTCAGCCAAGTGGAGGTTCAGTCTGGTTGGAGGTACTGCGATTCTGACTCGGCTGTCTCTTCGGTAAATATTTGTAACAGCCCTGTTGCTGAACTTAACAGCAAAGGACATATTGCTTGGCCATCTGGGAAGCAAGTTTTGTATTTAGGCCAGCAATTTGTAATTCCTGACAATTTGTACGGCTATCCTGTGGTTGGTTTGCGGTTGCTGCTGAGTTTGACTTGGTGGGCAGAAGATGCTCAAATTTTTGTCAACGGCGAGTTAGTCGGACAGGGAGATTTATTTGATTTTGCCGATCAAGTTTTGTTGAGTTCGTCGGCAAATCCCGGAGATGAATTTTTAGTGATTTTGCGGTTGGTAAGTCCGGGTCACGATAGCGGTGCTTTAGTGCGATCGATTTGTTTGTATCAAGCTGCTGACTCTTGTTGTTTCGATCCGGGTTTTGTGGCTGCCGAATTAGAGATTTTGCAAAATTCGCTAAGTCGAAATTTAGAAAATGTAAATTCCCAATACCTCTCCACTGAAACAATAGCAAATAGCCCCATGTTTGTCAAGGGGGAAACGCTGAAATCTGAGATTGATTTGGCGATGGATTTGATTGATTGGTCGGCGGTGGGCGATCGCGAAAATTTCGATCGCTCGCTGTCTGTTTTGCGGCACAATTTACTGGGATATCTGCGGGCTTTTTCTGGGGATTTAGATGAGGGAACTGCAGAGGATGCAGAGGCCGCAGAGGGAGGAAGAAAAAATGAGGTTTTTGAGGTTGGAGAAAATAGCAATTCTACATCTATATATATAGGAGAAAGCGGCGGGCTGACATCTATATATACAGGTAAAATATATTTGGTGGGTCACGCTCATTTAGACTTAGCTTGGCTGTGGCCTGTGCCGGAAACTTGGGAAGTGGCAGAGCGAACTTTTGAGTCAGTATTGAAATTACAATCGGAGTTTCCCGATTTGATTTTCTGCCATTCAACTCCGGCGCTTTATGCTTGGATGGAAGAACATCGGCCGGACTTATTTGCTGCGATTAAAAAACAGGTGGCGGCGGGTTGCTGGGAAGTTGTCGGGGGGATGTGGGTAGAACCGGATTTAAACTTGATTTCCGCTGAATCAATGGTGCGGCAAGTTTTTTACGGACAGCGTTACGCAAAAGAAAAATTTGGGGAATTGATGCGGGTAGCTTGGCTACCGGATACTTTCGGTTTTGGGTGGCAATTACCTCAGATTTTGCGGCAAGGTGGAGTTGATTATTTTGTGACGCAAAAGTTGCGTTGGAACGATACAACGGAATTTCCCCACGGTGCATTTTGGTGGAAAGGGTTGGACGGTACTAAAATTTTTAGTATGATGTCTCCTCCAATTGGCGAAAGTATAGAATCTGTGAAAATGGCAAGTTATGCTTTTGACTGGCAAGTTAAGACTGGTTTGCAAGATGCTCTTTGGTTGCCTGGGGTTGGCGACCACGGTGGTGGCCCGACTCGTGATATGTTGGAGGTGGCGAAACGCTGGAAAATGTCGCCTTTTTTCCCGAAGTTGGAGTTTGCGAAAGCGGTTGATTATTTGTCTTTGATTGAGAGTCAGTTTTTGCCTGAAGTTGCGACAACTAGGCCAGAAAGCGATGTTTCAGAATCGGACAATCAGGAGAAGTTGGGGGCGCTAGAATTTTCAAACTTGTCGGCAATGAAGGATGCAAATCCTCCCATCTCACAACTCCAAACTCTTCCCGTTTGGAAAGACGAACTTTATTTAGAATTCCACCGGGGTTGCTACACGACTCGCGCCGACCAAAAACGCCAAAACCGTCGCTGCGAAGAATTGCTCTACCAAGCGGAGTTGCTGTCTTCGCTGGCAACGATTTGTAGTGGTGCGGTTTATCCGAAATCTGAGTTAGAATCAGCTTGGAAACAAATTTTGTTTAACCAGTTTCACGATATTTTGCCCGGTTCTGCGATCGCCCAAGTTTATGCGGATGCTAATCTAGCCTTTGCCGAGGTCGATCGCGCTTGTCGCGAAATCCTGCTAAAATCTTTGGATGCAATCTCGGCTCAAATTGCTCTGCCGAATCCTCCGCAGCCCGACGCTCAACCGATTTTGATTTTCAATACTCTCAATTGGTCGCGCTCTGAGGTT
>NZ_JAUBQR010000234.1:0-10635 GCF_036701385.1 Microcoleus sp. Pol12B4
GGTTTGTCGCTAGCAGTAATTAACAGATTTTGAGCTTGCAAATTGCGGTTTTGTCCGTCCAAAGTTTTGAAGGATTCGCCTGTTTTGGCAAAGCGGACGCCGATGCTGATATCTTGAGTACCCGTGAAAGATTGTAGGCGATCGGAATCGAAAGCGTGCAGCGGTTGTCCCCATTCCAATAAAATGTAATTAGTTACGTCAACCACATTATTAATTGGTCGCACTCCCGCCGCCTGCAACCGCTGCTGCAACCAAGCTGGAGAAGCAGCAATTTTCACACCTTCAATTGCCGTGCCGATGTAAATTGGGCATCCTTGCGGTTCGGATATTTCTACTGCCAAACCAGGACTTTCTTTGCCCTCAATCGCTACACCATTCGCTGCGGGAATTCTCAAACTCGCCCCAGTCAGCGCCGCCACTTCTCGCGCTACACCCACCATGCTCAAAGCGTCAGCACGGTTGGCAGTTGCTGTCAAATCTAAAATCACATCGTCTAAACCCAAAAGTGGGCGAATATCGCTGCCCAATTCGGGATTTTCTAAATCGAAAATGTGAATCCCGGCTGACTCTTTCGCCAGTCCCAATTCCGCCAGAGAGCAAATCATTCCTTCGGAAGGAACGCCCCGCAATTTAGCAGGTTTAATCTTTAAATCAATAGTTGATAAATAAGTGCCAACAACAGCGACAGGCACGTAAATATCTGCCCTAGCGTTGGGTGCGCCGCAAACAATATTCAAAGCTTCTGAAGAGCCGACATCCACTTGACAAACTCTCAATTTGTCTGCATTCGGATGCTGTTCGCAGGCGATAATTTTGCCCAAAACTACACCGCTTGCCCACGGGCGGCGGTCTTCAATTTCTTCAACTTCAAAGCCTGCCATTGTCAGGGTTTCGGCTAATTCTTCCGGCGACATCGCCACATCCACCAATTCCTGCAGCCACTTTAGAGAAATACGCATAATTTAGTCAGTAGTTAGTTGTCAGTGCTCTGTAGTTATTAGTCATTAGTCGACGCCGACGGGCTACGACTTTTGAGTCCCAGAATTTATTCGGGAAAGCTTTTCATAGCATATTAACTTAAATTTGTCAATACTGTTATGGTACACATCAGCAAAAACGAGGGATCTGCCCAAAGGTAGATGTCTACTGGGGGATGAGTAGCATTCTCATTCAGAGAATGAGGTATGCTAGATACATCTAACAACGCAAAAAGCACTTAAGTTTAGAAAGACTTTACACAAAAAAGCACAACTTTAGCAAGTCTTTAAACTATCTTCAAGGATAATCAACCGAAAAAACTCAAACCAGCGAGATAATCAAAATAGGGAAAAGATATCGGCATAAAAGACTTAGGTGCAATTCCAATTCGCGATCGAACGCACGGCTTGCCGAAAACTGATAGATTAGTATGTCTACCAGAAGCAGGAACAGGCTATTTGTGCAGTCGAGCGACGCTGACAAGATCAGAACAACATAGGCAAACTCAATCAATATGAGCTACTGCGTAAATCCGGGCTGTCCCCATCCTCAAAATCCTGCTGACTCTATTCTTCAGTGTCAGACTTGCGGTGCGCGGTTATTGCTGCGCGCTCGCTACCGAGTCATTGAACCGTTAGGACAAGGAGGTTTTGGAGCTACATTTCTGGCAAAAGACATCTCATTGCCCGGCCAACCGAGTTGTGTAGTCAAGCAACTGCGACCCAGTAGTTCGTCGCCGCGAGTTTTAGAAATGGCGCGGGAATTATTTAAGCGAGAGGCAAAAACCCTCGGCCAACTGGGCGACCACCCGCAAGTACCGAGGCTGCTAGACTATTTTGAAACGGAACAGCAATTCTACTTAGTTCAAGAGTATGTTAAAGGCTCGACTTTGAAACAAGAAGTCAAGCACTCAGGCCGTTTCAACGAATCGGATGTTAAAAATTTTCTATTAGAAATTCTGCCAGTAGTGCAATATATCCACAGCCAAGGAGTAATTCACCGAGACATCAAACCCGCAAATATTATTCGCCGAATTCAAGACGGTCACTTAGTTCTGATTGACTTCGGAGCGGTAAAAGACCAAGTTAGCCAAACAATATTATTAGACCCCGCCGACCAAAGCGCCAACACGAAATTTTCAGTCGGCACATTTAGTTTTGCCCCCCCGGAACAAATGGCGCTGCGGCCGATATTTGCCAGCGACATCTACGCGGTGGGGATGACTTGCTTGTACTTGCTGACAGGAAAATCGCCCAAGGATTTAGATTTTGATGGAGTAACCGGTGAAATTGTTTGGCAGCCCCACGTTCAGGTGAGTCCTAATTTTGCGCGGATTCTCGAAAAAATGCTGAAGCCGATGGTTGGGCATCGCTTCCAATCGGCAGCAGATGTCCTCAGAGCTCTCTCGGGCCAATTTGAAGACCCAAGTCTTATGGATGGCTTGGCAACTCAATTCAACGCCTCTTCTCGTACAGTTGAAGAACCGACAATATTTAATGACGAGGGTTCTTCGTGGTCACCGGCGAGGAGCAAAATCAATGAAGATTTACGATCGAACCACACCCGCACTGGTAGAACTTCCTTCAGCCAATCCGGGAACACGGGGATGCAGCCGAGAGTTTCCCGGACTCTGGCTGAGTCCGGCAGAACTTTCGGAACTGTTGGACCTTCTAGTGGCAATTTAGCAGGGTCAAAGCTATCGAAACTTTCTCCTAAGTGGGATACCAACAGCGTGCGAGCGGCATATTTTAAAGGCAAGCGTGATTTTGCTGACTGCGAACTGTCGGGTTTGCAACTGCAAAAAGCGCAGTTAGCGGGGGGGAATTTTTATCAGGCTAGGTTGGTGAAAGCAAATTTGCAAGCAGCGGATTTGTCGGGGGCAAATTTGGGTCACGCGAGGTTAATTCAGGCGAATTTGCGAGATGCTAATTTGACTGAGGCTTATTGCAGCACTGCCAATTTTGAAGGGGCGGATTTCCGAGGTGCTGACTTGACGGGGGCTTATTTGACTAAGGCGAATTTGCGGGGAGCAAATTTGTGCGGGGCGAATCTTACGAACGCTACAGTTTCTGAGGAACAACTGGCAATGGCAAAGACCAATTGGCTTACTGTTAAGCCGGATGGCAAGCGGAGTTTTGGATTTTAAGTAGTCATTAGTCATTGGTCAGTAGGCAGTAGGCAGTAGGCAGTAGGCAGTAGGCTGTTGTCATAAGTTAACAGTCAACAGTCAACAGTCAACAGTCAACTTCCCACTCCCCCAGTCAGGTGAGTCGTCAGGAGGAAGCTCGATCGCCCCAAAGCCGCCTAAATTAAAAACTAGGACTGGAGGATTCGATCGCACCTAAACATGAAACTGCTCAACCCCCGCACTCGAACGCTTCTGTACACCGGCATCCTGGCGCTGGCCTACTTTGTTACCGGAAAACTCGCAGCGTCGATGCTGGGACTGGTGAAAGCCGAACCCTCCCCCGTGTGGCCGCCCGCCGGTATTGCTCTAGCAGCACTGCTACTGGAAGGGCGACGGATGTGGCCGGGAATTGTCCTCGGTTCAGTGCTGTTAAACTCTACCGGCGGTATACCGTCGGCTGTCATTGCCACATCCGCCTTTAGCGTCACCCTGCAAGCGCTGGCTGGAGAGGCTTTGCTGACTTGGAGCGGATTTTCTACCAAACTCGATCGATTGCGAGATGTTCTGGCTTTAGTGGCGGGCGCTGTCATCGCGTCTACTTTGGTCGGTTCTATCCTCGGCAACTTGGGAACGTGCATTTTTGGTTGGGCTCAGTGGAGCAATTTCTCTCGCAATTGGTGGACTACGTGGCTCGGAGACGGCATGGGAATTTTGATTGTGACGCCAGTGCTGCTGACTTTAAAGCACGCCGTTAATAATTTTAAATCTCCACTAAAAAAACCCATTATTTCATCTTTTATCACATTTTTTAACAGAGAGAATAATCAACTACCAATTACTAATCGCAGCCACATATTTTCTGCAACTGAAAACCGTTATAATCTATTATTTTTAATTATTAATTATTCAGAAATAGCGCTGTGGCTGACTCTCTTGCTGAGCGTGAGCTGGCTGTTTTTTTGCTCAAAAACACAAGCGGCGATCGCTCAGTATCCACTGGAGTATCTGCCTTTTCCTCTAATAGTTTGGGCTGCCCTGCGGTTTCAACCGGCGGGAGCGATTTTTGCTTATTCGATCGTGTCTTACATCGCGATTTGGGGAGCAGTACAGGGAGGCGGCCCGTTTTTGGCCAAAAGCGATAATCTCAAACAGGCGGTTTTATTTTTACAAGCTTTTACCGGTACGATCGCCCTTGTGGCTCTGATGTTGGCCGCCGCGGTAGCAGAACGCCAGCAAGCGCTGGTGGAGGTGCGCCGCACGGCTGCCATGCTGCGCGATCGCGAAGCTAGTTTAGCCAACGCTCAGCGCATCGCTCAGTTGGGAAATTGGGATTTAAATTGCGCCGCCCTCACAGCAACTGACAACTGCGAAGAATCCGCAGAACATCATATATCCAATATCGAATTGCGGTGGTCAAACGAACTTTACCGCCTCTTGGGTTTTGCTCCGGGAACTGTCAAACCGACACCAGAAGTTTTTTTGCAAGCTGTACATCCAGAAGACCGAGAATTGGTGGCGCGATCGCAGCGCCAAGCTATGTTGGAGCGCCAAGCCTATTGCATTAACTACCGAATTGTGATGGCAGATGGCTCAGAACGTACTGTCTGCGAACAGTCGGCAATTGAGTCAGGGGCGATCGCGGCCACAGTCCAAGACGTTACCGAACGCCACCGCGCGGAAACCGCTTTGCGGGCGTCCTCCGATCGCGATCGCTTGCTCTCCGAAATCGCCCTGCGAATTCGCAACTCCCTCGATCTCGAAGAAATTCTCAACACTACTGTTGCCGAAGTCCGGCAATTTTTCAAGACAGACCGCGCTTTCATCGGTATTGTGGACGCGGACGGGATAAATCTTCCTAGCCCGGTATACGGTAAGGTTGTGGCCGAGTCTGTGGATGCCCAATGCCGTTCTCTTTTGGGGTGGGTACTCGCTGACGAGGATCACCTCGAAAGCCAGAAAACTTTTTATGCTAACAACCGCGTCCGATCTATCTCCGATACTGCTAGCGTTCAACTCAGCGTTCCAATTGCCCAATTGTACAGCAACTATCAAATTCGCGCGACGTTAAATGTGCCGATCTTCCTAGGGGATGAATTGTTCGGGATCTTGGCCGTCAACCAGTGTTCGGGGCCCCGCCAGTGGCAGGAATTTGAAATTGATTTGTTGGAAAAACTCGCTACCCAAGTGGCGATCGCTCTACAGCAAGCCCAACTTTTGCAGCAGGTAAAAGCTCTCAATGCCAACTTGGAATCTCAAGTGGAGGAACGCACCAGTCAACTGCAGCAAAAAATGCACGAGTTGCAAGAAAGCAACCGCCTGAAAGACCTATTTTTGCACGCAGTTTCTCACAATCTCCGCACTCCAGTTATGGGAATGTTAATACTGCTGAAAAATTTGCTCAACAAATCGGCCTCTGATTCTCTACAAGATGTTCCGGTTTCTCGATCGATTTTGCAGCGCATCGTTCAGGCCAGCGAACACCAGTTGACTATGGTTAATGCCCTGCTCGACGCTCACGCTAGCGAGGTCAAAGGGATTGTTCTCAATACTGTACCGCTGGATTTGCCGCCTTTAGCTTCAGCCATTATTGCCGATTTAGAACCGATGCTGGCCAAAAATCAAGCAACTTTGACTCAGGATATTCCGGCGGATTTGCCACAAGTCAATGCCGATAGACAACACTTGCAGCGGGTGCTAGAAAATCTGTTGACTAATGCTATTAAACACAATCCTCCGGGAGTGAATATAACTTTTAAAGCGGAGGTAATTGCAGTTGAAACAGCGCTAAGTTATGAAGAAAATTCACAGGCTTTAAGAGCGCCCAATAATCCGCTTGCCCGCTGTATCGCTAACGGGATATCTGCTGTGGGCGATCGTCCTAGGATGTGCGAGACCACCCAGAAAAATCAGGAAACCCTGGCCAAATTCAACATCGACGGCAGTTGCAAAATGCCCCGCTATCAGGGTCAAATTGGCAATAGCGGCAGCAAATTGCCCGGAGTCACCGTAAAAATGGTTCGCTGTACTGTAACAGATAATGGAGTGGGAATCAGCGCCAAACAGCGGGAATCTCTGTTTGAACTTTACGTTCAAGACCCTAATAGCCGACAATTAACAGGGCTGGGTTTGGGATTGTACCTCTCCAAGCAAATTATCAAAGCTCACGGCGGCGAAATTGGCGTCGAAAGCACTCCCGGCGGTGGTTCGACTTTCTGGTTTTTGTTACCTGCTGTCAACTCGGACGAGCCCTCTTTCTCAATCTAAAATCTAAAATCTAAAATCTAAAATGGTATGAACTATTTGGGCAATGCAAAATCAGTTCAGGCATTAACGGTTTACGAGGTGTGGCGCGATCGCTTCCTCCGAGAGCGGCTGCGCCCTGCTGTCGGAATTGCCATCTTTTTTGCCTTCACAATAACGGTCTATTTTCTGGGCGAAAGATTCTTCGCTCGCCAGGAGTTTAAAAGCGTTTATTTGTACACGAGCGCTGCTGTAGAATTGGGTTTGTTGACCTGTTTTGTGTTGCAAAAGACCTCCTTCGGACAGCGCTATCCCGGTTTGCTATTTTTGGGTTTTTCGTGGTCGCTGACGGTGGTTGTACAGCTTGGGCTAGCTGTCGCACAAGCAGGGGAATTACCAATTTTTACCTGGATTTTAGCGTTTCTGATCCAAGCTACGCTGATGCCCGTCCGCTGGCGCCTCCACCTGATTTCTCAACTCGGCGTTTTGTGTTGCCACGTCGGGATAAATTTGGTTTTAAATCTAAGTTTGGCTAAGTATACTCCTTTTAAGTTGACCGGGTTGTACTTATATTTGTTTTGGATTTGTTTGATTTGCGATTTGTCGGTTTATTGGTACGAATGTCTGCAACGGAAAGAGTTTAGTACCAGGCGTGAGTTGGAATCTGCTTACCAGCAGTTGGAAGAGGCGGAGGCGAAGTACCGCAGCATTTTTGAGAATGCGGGCGAGGGGATTTTTCAAAGCACTCCCGATGGCCGTTATATTACTGCAAATCCCGCTTTGGCGCGGATTTACGGCTGCGATTCCCCGGAAGAAGTGACGGCAAAGTTTACTGATATTGAGCGGCAGTTGTACGTCGATCCGGCTCGCAGAAATGAGTTTTTGCGATCGATCGAGGAAAGCGGCACAGTATCGGATTTTGAATCTAAAATTTACCGCTGTGACGGCAGTATTGTCTGGATTTCTGAGAAGGCGCGGGCGGTAAGGGATAGCAGCGGCGGCGTGCTTTATTATGAGGGTTTAATTGAGGATATCACGCAGCGCAAACAGGCACAAGAATCGCTGCGGCTGTTTATCCACGCTCTTTCTCACGACTTGCGAAACCCGGTAGCGGGAATGTTAATGGTGCTGAAAAATTGGCAGACGAAAACTGGGGATTCGATCGCAATTCCCCGTTCTATTTTGGAGCGGATGATTCAAGGTAGCGAGCAGCAATTGCGCTTGATAAATTCGCTGCTGGAAGTTCACGCCGGGGAATTGCGCGGTTTGGTTCTGCACTGCGAATCGGTTAATTTGAGGGCGATAGTTGAAGCTGCTGCGACAGATTTGGAGCCTTTAATGAATGAGGGTAAAGCTACTTTTAAAAATTTGGTGCCAGATGATTTGCCAGCCGTGAATGCTGACAAAACTCAGTTGTGGCGAGTCTTCTCTAATTTAATTGCTAATGCTTTAAAACACAATTTTCCGGGACTGAATTTAACTGTTTCGGCTCAAGTAATCAATGCAGAAAAATTAACTATAAATCAAAGCACAGCAAAACAAGACATCGACAAATCCCCCATTACCAATCCACAATCCCCCATTACCAATCCCCAATCACCAATCTCCAATCCCGGAAGTAGAATGATTTACTGTACCGTGGAAGATGACGGGGCGGGAATATTGCCGGAACAGTGCGAACATCTTTTTGACCTTTACGTTAGGGGTGATCAATCTCGACACTCCGTCGGTTTGGGTTTGGGGCTATATCTTTGTCGCCAAATTATTGGTGCTCACGGCGGCCAAATAGGGGTAATTAGCACTCCCGGTGCTGGGGCAAGTTTTTGGTTTACTTTGCCGCTGGCTGAGAATTTTAGGTAATTTTTTTGTATTTTAAATTACATTTAATCTAGAAATTGTGCCAGATATTTAGAACGTTATTAATTGCTGAAACCCTTGCGAAATATGCTTCTTCGTTCTGCGGTGGCTATCATTGTGTTGTGCCGTCGCAGGTGCTTTTTGAGTGGTTCAAGCCAAATCTGTCGATCGGACTATTTCGATGGGACTATTGATATTAATTTAAAACCGTGGTATAGTTACCCAAATGTTTTTAAAGGAAAAATAAATTTCCAATCTTCACATTTTCTTTAGAAACATCATTTAATCTAGAAAATCTCTAAAACTAGATAAAAAATATGCAATTTATGTTGGTCGAGCAAAGCTCAGAAAATACAGCTAAAGACGATGCAGCTAAATATAACGAGCGGTCGTTATCCACTTTAATTCGGACGCTCCGTCTTTCCCAAGGTTACTTTTCTTTCGTTTTAGTCAACTGCAACTCGCTGGCTTTGCGGCAGCAAATAGTCGATCGGCTGCAAGTAAATTGTCCCGTGAAACCGCAGCAACTGTTTTTGCCCAAATCGGCGACAACTCTCTACAGGACAATGGCAGCAGAAATAGACGGGGAACAGCCTCCAGCTTTAATGATCCTCGGTTTGGAATCAGTGGAGACGATCGATCGATTGCTCGTTTCTACCAACCTATTATGCAGCGAATTCAGCAAAAAATTTTCGTTTCCCCTCGTCTTTTGGGTGACGGATGAACTTCTGAGAAAAATCATTCGCACCGCCCCGGATTTATACAATCGGATGACGACAATTAGATTCATCAGTAATTAGTAATCAGCCCATCGATTTTAGATTTTAGATTTTAGATTTTAGATTTTTAACAGTCAACAGCCAACCGATTTTAAATTTTAGATTTTTAACAGTCAACAGTCAACAGTCAACAGTCAACAGTTAACAGTTAACACTCAACAGTCAACAGTCAACAGTCAACAGTCAACAATCATTCCGGTGTAACCGGAATTGATATCAACTGTTAAATTCCGCTTCCCAAATCAGGACTAATTCTCGCGCCGCCGCAGTTCCCTCAGCAGGAAAACTTGCCAAAAAGTCTTTATCAGCCCCCACGTCGTAAGGCCCTTCCTTAAACTCCAAAATCACAGTATCCTGTGTCAAAGCTACTAACGTGTGAATAGTGCCCTCTGGCAGTTCGACAGCGCGAGTCGGGCCTGCCGCGCTGACTCGCAAGGAGCGCAGGATTTGGCCGTTTTCGTTCAAAATAACAATACCGACTTCTCCTTGAATCACCACAAAAAACTCAAAACCGTTAACGGCAGGCGGGCGCAGGTGTTGGTGAGGGCGGACGTAAGTGCCTGGTTGCAGCACGTTGACAAACCGCTGCACTTTTTCAGACAAATCATGGAAATTGTAATTTTGTCGCTGGCGGGGACTGCGGCGGGAGGAAGCGGCAACTTCGTCTAGCAATTCTTGCGTCAGCAATTTGATCGGAGGGGACTGCACAACAGATATCCTGTATTTAATAGTTTGTGAACAAATGGGCTAGTCTGGGATCATCGTTATCAGCATCTCTTGACACATGGAAATCGCAACTCAGGTGGGTATCACTAAGGCAATGCGTTTGTCAAGTATCTTTAGAAAAAGTATTAGCCCGATCGCCCTTTTGACTATTCTAGTCTGCGCCAGTAGCGTTTCTGCGTCTGAACCGAGGGTGGCACTGTGGGTTCAGCAGGAATTCTCACAGCAGCAACTTAAAGAAGAAATTCGCGATCGAGTTCAAGAAGAAGTTGACATTGCTTTTGGGCGCACGGCGGTACTGCTTAACGGGCTGGTAATTGCCCTAACTTTGTTTCCGACAGCAGCCGGAGTTGGGGTTTGGTTTCTGTTGAGCAAATTGTCCAAGCAGACAACAATTGCTCGCCAAGAAATTGAAAGTCTCCATTACGATACAATCTCTCAATTAAAACTATTAATTTCGGACGCTGAAACTATCTTAGGCGAAATTCAACACCAAAGTCACCCGGCCGATGCAGAAACAGACTTGTTATTTCCCGACGCCCAAATTCAAGAATTTGCTCCGGTTAACTATGGCAATTACCAACAGCTATTGACGGCTGGCGACTATGCTAAACAGGGAGATGCTTGTTTCTTTGAAAACCGTTATCAAGATGCGATCGCAGCTTACGATCAGGCCCTGAAAATTCAGCCGGATTTAGCCGATACTTGGAACAACCGAGGAGTCGTGCTCACGAGAATGCAGCGGTATCCAGAGGCGATCGCCTCTTACGAACAAGCTACTACAATTCGTCCGAATTATCCCGATGCTTGGAACAATCGAGGCGTGGTATTGTTGGAGTTGCAGAAGTACCAGGAGGCGATCGGCTGTTACGAACAAGCAATTCAAGCCAAACCCGATTATGCCGATGCTTGGAACAACCGAGGCGTTGC
>NZ_JAUBQR010000235.1:0-10614 GCF_036701385.1 Microcoleus sp. Pol12B4
GCATTTGTCTTGGCAGTTTCCTTAACCTTCTCTTCTGTATCTCGGATGAAGTTCTTGGCTCGTCCAGCATCTTTGCTAGCTTTTTCTTGAACCTTATCGCCCGCATCTGCTTCTGCTGCCATCGAGTTTACAGCAGGAGAGGCCATTGCTGCGGTGTTCGAGAAGAACGCACCAGACCACACGAAGGCCATCGCGGACACGCAAAGCACAGTTGCAGCCATCCAGCGCCCGACTGTCGAAAGCCGTTTCGTAAAAGAATTCAGTTTCATACAATACACAATCAGATATGACATTCTATTTCTACTCGATCGGAGCGCTCGGCTGAACCGTTCTCTAGAGAGAGGTTATCCGCCGACCAACGGTTAAAAAATTTCCCTCTTTTGATAGATGGAAGCAACGAAGGTCAGTCAATTTTAGATTTTAGATTTTAGATTTTAGATTTTAGATTTTACTCCCCAGCCGCCATTTGGAATCTTGAACTTTGGTGAGTCGATTGTAAATTTTAGATTAAAAATTAAACAATTGATATCGATTTCGGTGCAACCGGAATCGATATGAAACAGCCTTGGGGCGGGTGGGGTGAATGTAGTTCACTCAGTTGAAATCTGCTGTATTTACGAATAGGTTGTTTCCGAGATTGTGTGTGGGATATCAACATATAATACTTAACAAACAACTAATGACTAATCACAATTTAGTAAAAAAGTCAATACAGTTTCATCAATTCCCTTTAGTTTCAAAGGCTTATATTTAACAATGCGATTTTCCTCAACATAATCTGCAACCGCCGCCGAAATTAGCACCGTGTTGGGTTCCGTCACCTCTTGCAAGCGGGCGGCAATATTCACGCTCGGCCCGATCGCAGTATAATCCGATCGGTCGGGGCCGCCAAACATCCCCACCACCGCAGTACCCTGGTGAATTCCGCAGCGAAACCGCACCGGAAGCATCCCATTTTCCCCAACAATTCCCTGCTCCAACCAGCCCTGGTTAAGCTCCTTGAGAGCTCGCAGCATCTGCCCAGCAGCAGCTATAGCGCGGCGTACTTGCTCGTTAGGCGTTAGTTCCTCCGGCGCGCCAAAGAAAGCCATTACCGCATCTCCAACAAACTTGTCCACCGTACCGCCACTGTCAAAAATAGCCTTAGTCATTGCAGCCAAATATTCATTCAAAAGCTCAGCTACCCGGCGCGAGCGCAGCGTATTTGCCATTTCAGTAAAACCGACAATATCGCTAAACAAAATAGTAATCAATCGCGGTTCGGGGCGCAAATCCAGCGCCAAATCTCCAGCCGCTGCGGCCTTCACCATCGACGGCGGCAAAAATCGGCGAAGCACCGATTCAGTTAAATAACTGTTCAACTGCTGTACTCGGCGCTCGTTTTGTTTGAGGGCGATCAAATTCCGCACTTCTGCCAACAATTCTCGATCATTAAAAGGCTTGGACAAATAAGCATCCGCACCCCTTTCTACTCCTTCAATTCGAGTATCTTCATCGGCTTTAGCAGTCAGCAAAATTGCCGGAGTTCCCTGCAATTCCTCATCCTCTCGAATCATCTTAATCAAATCCAAGCCCGAAATCAAAGGCATCATCAAATCAGTTATAATTAAATTAGGGTGACGTTTTTTAGCCACGGCAAATCCTTCTTCTCCGTTGCGCGCCAGCAAAACTGCAAAGCCGGAATCTCGGAGAATGGCCGACACATAAAAGCGCAAATCCGGATTGTCGTCAACCACCAAAACCGTTCCCACTGCTGTTTCTGATCTTATTGGTTGGAGCGCCTCAAAGTTATGATGTTCTGCCTCATTTTCTGACAAATCTGCCTCCACATCTGCCAGTTCCACCGCAGCTTTGGATGAGTGAAACTCCGCAGGTATTTCTAGTACCTGTTCCGGGGGCAAGTGAGTCGAACCAAAGTGCAGCCAAACGGTAAAAGTAGTACCTTCGCCGTAAACAGATTCAACTGAAATTTGACCGCCATGGAGTTCGACTAATTCTTTGACAAGTGCCAAACCTAAGCCGCTGCCTTCGTAGGAACGGCTAGCTGAACCTTCGGCTTGGCGAAAGCGCTCGAATAAATAGGGAATTTGTTCGGTGCGAATGCCGATACCGGTGTCTTTTACTTGTAACAAGCAGTGAGCGCCGGCAGATTCAACTTTCAGGGTGATAGTTCCGCCTTCTGGGGTGAATTTGACAGCATTTGACAGCAGGTTGTAAATAACTTTGTCAAATCTTTCCAAGTCCAAATAAAGTAAAGGACATTCTTGCAGTTGGGTAATTAAGTGCAGTCCTTTTTTCTCGCAGTAGGCGCGGAATGACTCTGCGGTAGAGTAACAGAAACCGACTAAATCGCAGGGGCGAAAACTTGGCTGCATCCGTCCGGCATCGAGCCGCTGCAAGTCCAGCAGTTGATTTACCAAGCGCAGGAGGCGGCGGGAATTACGCAAAGCGATGACGGCTTGTTCGTAGGGTAAGTCTTCTTGACGCCTGCAAGCTGATTCCAGAGGGCCGATAGTTAGAGTTAGAGGCGTGCGGAACTCGTGGGAGATATTTTGGAAAAATTCGGTTTTGAGCCGATCGGCTTCCAGAAGCCGTTCTGCCTGCTGTCTGGTAGTCTGGTAGAGGCGCGACTGCTGCACGGCTAGAGCAGCTTGAGTTGCGACTATTTGAGCCAGGTCAATGTCTGAGATGTTCCAGCGGCGGATGCTGTGATTTTGGCGCAGGGAAATGCTGCCGATGATTTTGCCTTCTGAGAGTAAGGGAACGACTAACAAGGCGCGGGCTGGCGATCGAACTTGCAGTTCTGTAACATTTAACTCGGGGTGTTCATCGAGATCTTCGATCGCCACCGGCTCTTTTGATACCATAACTTGCAGCAACAGCGGATTGCCCCGAATCGGCACCAAAGACTGTGGCAAAGAAGGATGGGCAAAAACCCAGGCGCGAGTGTTCTCAGCAGCATCACCAGAAGCAGTCTCGTAGCCCAGAGGGTTCGCAACTAGCTCTGGATTGTCAATAAAACCCTGTTCTACAGCCACGGTATCCCTATCTGTGTCGTATAGCCCCACGCATTGGACGTATTCATCATCTTCTGTCCACAGAGATAGGGCGCAGCCGTCAACTTGCAAAGCTTGGCCGAGTTGTTGAGTAATGGCTGCAAAAATATTTTGGGGATCGAGACTCGATCGAATTGCCGTAGTAATAGTATTGACTAAGGCCTCGCGCTTTGCCAGCGCCCGCACCTGTTCGTAAGCCCGGGCTTGAGAAAGCGCCAAAGCCGCTTGGTCTGCCACCGTAATTACCAACTGTACCTCGTGGTCTTGCCACTGGCGCGGTTCCTCAAACTGGTGCAGTGCCAAAACTGCCATCAGTTCCATTTTGTAAAACAGCGGTACGATCAAGCTCGATCGAATATTCGCAGCTTCGTAAGCTTGCTGTCGTTGCTGATTATCCCAGTTTAAAACTCGATTGTCAGTTTGGGCATCTTGAATCACCTCAACATCCAGAGTTTCCCAAACCAAATCCGGCAGCAAATCTGGGGAGAGTTCTGCTGCACAAGCATCTCCGGGCGTGACTTCCTCATCGCCCCCCAAACCTTTTGTTTCGGCTTTCTGGTAAACGAACCACTCATCGGCCACCCGGCCGTCTTGGAACGGCCGCAGCAGACAGCAACTCACCTCAAACATCTGCCCGACAGTTTCCACAATTCTTTGCAGCATTTGCTGGTAATTGGGAGCCGAGCGGATAGTATTGGTAACGGCATAAAGCAGCGATTCTTGGCTCAAAGCACGGCGCAGTTCATTGGTGCGCGTTTTCAGAAGATTGTGAGTCTCAACAGCTTGACTGACAAGATTTATCAGCTCTTGAGCATCCCAAGGCTTGGTAACGTATTTGAATACTTTGCCAGCGTTAATAGCTTCAACTAAATCTTCAACATCCGTATAGCCAGTTAAAATAATTCGGATCACGTCGGGGTACTGAGCCGCCGTCAGGCTGAGAAACTCCGTACCGCTCATTTTTGGCATTCGCTGGTCGGAGATGATCACTGCAACTTCTCCCTCTTTTGCCAAAATTTCGAGAGCAGCGGGACCAGATTCGGCTCTGAGCACTTTGTAGTCTCGATGGAAGGTGCGGTAAAGCAAGTCGAGGTTATCCGGTTCGTCATCGACGATCAGAATTTTTAGCTTAGGATTTTCTTGGGAATTCATGCACCGTTCTCCTGTGCCCCAGGGCTGTTCGATTTAATAAGTCTGATTAAAGGAAGAATTCGCCGATTTAAATTGATGAAGTCATACCATTTTCGATTTTCTATTTGCGATTTTCGATTGCGAATGACTGATGACCTAAGGGTTGGTATTTTGCCTAGAGTGCCATTATTTTTGGAAAATGGTATCACAATAATTCGTGGATATGAAGTTGTTGTGAGTATGCGAGGCAAGCATCAACCTTGATTTTTGATGTCTGGGTTTTCAATTTGGAATTCTTCTGAGCCACAGTTATCTGTCGTGCACCCCAATTTTATTATTTAATGATATTCACATAAACTCGTCTCCCGATAATTTTCTTTCACCGCTTATCTTTATGCAGCAGGAGAGCAAACACAAATCTGGCAATTTTAACTGCCGTCTGGATATCTCAGAATACATAGGAATAACCGTCCTGATTGTGAGTTGATTTGCCAAATTTATGTTTGAGCCTGGCTCCTGGGACTATTTTATTTGGTATGTGAAAGCTGCCCGCAACAAGATACAATAGACAACCAACATCTTCGCCTGTGTTTTTTCCCACAAGTAACAGCAACTTTAACAGTCACCCAATGATACCGACAACAATCCGGCGTCGATCCCCTGACTGATATTTCGGGGTGGCCCACAGACCACAGAGGTGTCTGTGGGAGTGACGCAATTGCTGTACCATTTTAGTTAGACTTGCACTTTTTTCCCCGATATCGGAATTTTTTCTGCCTCCTGCAGACCAACGCCCAAGCCAATTACTGTGGCGAAACACCGCAAGAGCGAGCATCCATCTGTTAATCTTAGCTAGGGATGTACTCTGTGGAAACCTATCAGTCGATTTTAGATTTTAGATTTACTCCACAGATGAATCGCGGAGCTTGAACTAGTGTCTAAAATTTTGATCTCTCCACGACCAGTGTCCGTGGCGTATATCATCGGTTCTTGGGCTGGGTCCATCAGCTCGATCGAGGTTTTGAAGGTCTCGCTCGCGCGCAGCAGAGTATCTAACCGACGGGGAAAACCCCTGCAGACTGTTTCCAGGCATCCAAATTTAAATTAGGAGGTTGGAAAAGTACCCCCTGGCTCAACAGGTAAAGCCGGTTCGATCGAGGACGGGCGATGGATTGCCCAGAACTGCTGAAAGCTGGGGTGCCAGGCCGGGGGGCAGCGGGGAACATCCGACACGCCAGCGCGCCCGGTGTTAGTCTGATAAGTCGTTGAGTTTTTCAACTACCGCTTGACGGATAAATTATATTCGATCGGGTATTTCCGTAAGCAGAGAGCGGTAGGATTCCGGGAACCTGACCTTAAAACCTTTGTGATTGTTTTTAATACCTTGCCCCCTAAGCTGTCGCGAATTTAATTTGTAAGCTACTGTTTACTTTAACTCTTGTGATGCCGGCCCAAAGCCAGGGATTAAGCCTCAAGTTAAAGCCCAAATAGTTGATCCACAAATCTAGTATTATCGGATGAGTTTGATTCTTTCAGAACTAGAGTATTAAAGGCTCAAAATTTTACATTTACCTCAAATACTACTTAAAGTAAAACACAAAAAAATGTAATTTAATCTGGATAATAAACTATGCCTATAAGTTACGTTATAAGATCAGTATAACATTAGTAAATTTTCTAAGAGGGTAGCTTAGAAACCAGCGTAAAAAAATTAATATAGTGGCCTGGCATTGTGAATCCTTCATTTTTTTCCTCACCATCTCACCAACAACAAACTCCCGGAATTTCTGGTTTTTCGATCCGGGTGGCAGCGCCCAACGACTTAACGCAGCTAGCTGATATTTTAGCCATGAGCTTTCACTCCCGCGAGGGGTTTGTAGAATGGGTGTATCCTGTGTTGCGTTTGGGCATTTACGAAGATTTAAAAAATCGGCTGCGTTCTAAGGCAGAACATTACATTTGTCTGGTTGCTGAGCTAGTCTCGCGCGAGGAGGGAACGCAGAATTATCGATCGCACCGAGCTCAGCGAATGGCAGGAACAGTAGAAATGGCTCTGCGTTCTCGCTTTCCTTGGCAAATCCCTAATTCTGACTATCCTTATTTGTCGAATTTAGCCGTTCACCCCGACTATCGGCGGCAGGGGGTTGCTCAACAATTGCTCAGCAACTGCGAGGAGACAGCCAGAGAATGGGGATTTTCTGAGATTTACCTCCACGTTCTGGAAAATAATCACGCGGCGCGACAGTTGTACTATCAGGCCGGCTATCGCTTGCAACAGGTGGATTGGAATTGGACTGGTTGGCTGTTCGGCCAGCCGCGCCGGCTGTTTTTACGTAAGCAGATTTCGCTATCTTAAGCTAAGTATTGGAATTGATCGTGGGGAATTGGGTCGAAGCAGGAAAAAGGAAAAACTAGCTATCCATGTATCTTTGGCTTCCGAATTGTGAATCAATGGAATGGGTATGAAGAATTAGTGATGAATTTTAGTTTGCTCTTAAGCCCGATCGCACAACACACTAAAATTATTTGGTAGTAAACACTTGAGCTACTAACCCTTGTGTACCTGGGAACACCTGAAAAACCCCATATAAAGTTAGATCAACTCCGGTAGCCTCGTCGGGCGTAAAAGTTCGTCAAAAATCATAGAGAGTGCAACATAAATTTATCTAATTTATCTGCGTTAATCTGTGTTTATCTGCCCTCATCTGCGGTTTTAAAAAGATAATTTATCGAACTGCACATGACAAGGGATTGACGCCGCTAAAGATAATAGACTTATGAATAATTCCGAGGCGAACAAATTTGATATTATACCAAATCAGGCTTGAATATACCGGGATTTTTTAGAATTTTATAGAGGGACAAAAGGCAACTGTAAGAGCGAGGTCAAGGGCCGAGTGCTACACAGTTTCTAACCCAGATTGAGTATTGTGAGGAACGCCACAGAAGTTCTGATCTGCTGTGGCGTTTTGTTTGTCAGAACAGGAGACTTTCGCCGCCAATTCTAGAGCTCAGAGAGATTTGGTAAGAAATCCGAGGAGCCGATCGCCCCCTTAACCCCAACCAGATTCGCTAAAACCCGATCGGTGCCTGCTACTTGCAGCAACGTACCGTTCGGAGTGGCGCTAAATTGCAACTGCTGGAAACTCAGCCCGTCGGTCAAAACAAACTTATCGACGCCTACCTCAAAGTTAATCACAGTATCAGTGCCGCCCTCACCATTCAACACAAATTGATCGCTCCCCATACCTCCAATTAAAGTATCCTCGCCCCAGTCGCCAAACAGCCAGTCATCTCCAGCGCCCCCATTGAGCAGGTCGTTATCTTTACCACCAATCAGGGTATCGCTGCCAGCATCTCCGTTGACAGTATCTTGGCCTTCGTTGCCGTAGAGCAAGTCATCGCCCTCACCGCCGTTGATGCAGTCTTGCTGGTCATTTGCGCCCACCGAGACTCCCCGGTTATCAGCACGATCGCCATAGATGGTATCGTTGCCCTCGCCACCGCAGAGTTCATCGCTGCCATCACCGCCGTAAATCAAGTCGTCGCCCCGATCTCCCTGTATGAGGTCGTTAGCTTTGCCGGCGTAAATCAAGTCGTTGTCTTGACCGCCACTGATGCTATCTTCAGCTTCATCGCCGAACAGCACATCAGCACCGGTGCCCCCAAAGAGCAAGTCATCGCCGCCAACATCTTTAGCTCGACTTCGAGCACCGCCGTACATGGTGTCGTCGCCGCTGTCGCCGACAAGGGTATCAGAGCCGAGTTCGCCCCAAATCAGGTCATTATCTTTGCCACCCCAAACACAATCATTGCCTTTACCTGCTTGCACGGTATCATTACCGTGGCCGCCGCCGATGATGTCGTTGCCGCTGTCCCCAAAGATTAAGTCTTGTTCGCCGAGATCCCCGATTGACTGGGAACTGCCGCTGTCGCCGAGCAGAGTATCGGCTCCTTGGCCGCCGTAGAGGGTATCGGAGCCTAATTGACCGTAGATGATGTCAGTGCCTTTACCTCCGTAAGCGCGATCGTTCTCTTTGCCTGCAACCAGCGTATCGTTGTCTTGTTGGCCGTTGAGGAAGTCGTTACCGAAGCCTCCGTACAGCAAGTCGCGTCCCTGGGAGTCGCTGGCCCTTTGGTCGCGGATGCCCCCAAACAAGCTATCGGAGCCGATGCCACCAAACAACGTATCGGAGCCGAGTTCGCCCCAAATCAGGTCATTTTCTTTACCTCCAAGGGCAATATCGTCACCTTTGCCGGCATGGATGGTATCGTCGCCCTCGTTGCCGTTAATGAGGTCTGCACCCTCGCCTCCGAAAATCAAATCGCGAGCATCGTCAGGACTCTGGGAGTTGTTCTGCCCGGTGTCTCCGACAATCGTATCCGCACCTCTATCTCCAAACAGGGTGTCAGAGTCTAAGTCGCCGGCAATCCAGTCATTCTGTTTGCCTGCAAATACGATATCGTTGCCCTCGTCTCCGTAAACAATATCGGTGTCAATGCCTCCAAAAATCGTGTCATTGTCTTCGTTGCCGTAAATTTCGTCCGCGCCGTCTTCACCTAAAAGCAGGTCGTTACCTTCAAAACCGACAATTTTTTGGTTGCCTTTGGTGTCTACGATCAAGTCATCGCCGTCGGTTCCTTTGGTGGTTTGTCCCTCTGGAAATTGTGAAATAGGCCGGACAAATCCAACTGCAGGTGGTTGCTGGGGGGGCGCAAAGTTAATTCCCGGTTTTTCAATAATGGGCGAACATTGACAGTCGGTATCTGTATCCCCGATCGGATTTGAGATACCGGGCGCGGGTGTTGGTGTGGGTGTAGGTATGAGTGGGGGAACAGTTCCAACTGGCCTCAAGATAGCAGCAACAGTAGCGCTAGCGGGGCTGACTTTGCCGAGGTTGTCGGTGGCGGTGTAGCTGAAAGTTGCTCCGTTAAAGTCAACTGTGGCTACGAAAAATAGTTGCCCTATTTGTGCCGGAGTCAAAACTTGACCGGCTGTCACGGGTACGTCGCCGTTGACTGAATCTGATAAGAACAGGACTCCTTGGTTGGCTGGGGGGACGCTGGTGATGGTGTAAGAGACGATCGACCCATCGGGGTCACTTCCTCCCAATCCCAACACCTGCACGATGCCGTTAGTCGGAACCGTGAAGTTAACATTGTTAATCGATGGCGGTTGGTTGGAAGTCGGGGAGATAGCGGCAACTGTGGCAGTGGCGGGGCTGGTAGCGCCGCTGTTATCTGTGGCGCTGTAGCTGAAATTGGCACCGGTAAAGTCGCCGGTGGATTGGAAAAATAGTTGTCCTATTTGTTCCGGTGTCAAAACTTGACCTGATGTCACGGCTACTCCGCCGTTGGCTGGATCTCCTAAAAACAGGATTCCTTGGGCCGCTGGCGGTAGGGTGTTGATGGTGTAAGAGGCGATCGACCCATCGGGGTCACTTCCTCCCAATCCCGGCACCCGCGCGCTGCTGTTGGGGTCTACGGTGAAATTAGCATTGTTGGTTACTGGGGGTAAGTTTAGGGGATTTGGTGTGGGAGTTGCTCCTGTGGAACCGAGAGTAGCGGTAGCCAGGGGACTGGTAGCGCCGTTGTTATCTGTGGCGCTGTAGCTGAAATTGGCACCGGTAAAGTTGCCGGTGGATTGGAAAAATAGTTGCCCTATTTGTGCCGGTGTCAAAACTTGACCCGGTGTCACGGGTACGCCGCCGTTGGCTGGATCTCCTAAAAAGAGGACTCCTTGGTCTGGTGAGGGCAGGGTGTTGATGGTGTAAGAGGCGATCGACCCATCGGGGTCACTTTTTCCCAATCCCGGAATTTGCGCGGTGCTGTTGGGCTCTAGGGTGAGGTTAGTATTGTTGGCTGCTGGCGGTTCGTTGGGAGTTGGTGTTGGAGTTGGTGTTGGTGCTGGAATCGGTATTGGTAATGGTGTGGGAGTGGGCGTTGGTACTGGTGCTGGAGTCGGCGGGGGTGTCGTTCCTGTTAAACCGAGACTAGCGTTAGCTGGGGGGCTAACTGCGCCGCTGTTATCTGTGGCGCTGTAGGTAAAATTGGCACCGGTAAAGCTACCTGTGGATTGGAAAAACAGTTGTCCTATTTGTTCCGGTGTCAAAACTTGACCTGGTGTCACTGGTACGCCGCCGTTGGCTGGATCTCCTAAAAACAGGATTCCTTGGGCCGCTGGAGGCAGGGTGTTGATGGTATAAGAGGCGATCGACCCTTCCGGGTCAGTTCCTCCCAATCCAGGTACCGGGGCGCTGCTGTTTGGCCCTACCGTGAGGTTAGTAGGTGTCGCTACTGGTGGTTGGTTGGGTGTCGTTCCTGTTAAACCGAGATTCGCGTTAGCTGGGGGGCTAACTGCGCCGCTGTTATCTGTGGCGCTGTAGGTAAAATTGGCACCGGTAAAGCTACCTGTGGATTGGAAAAA
>NZ_JAUBQR010000236.1:0-10605 GCF_036701385.1 Microcoleus sp. Pol12B4
CACTGTTTGTCAACGAAGCCGGACGAAAACTGGTGGGTGTAGAGAATCTTTCGGCAGTGCTTTATACGGAGATATGGGATTATATTGGGCCCTATTTTCAACATAAATTCGGTCAAGAAATTTTACCAACAATTATCAGTCATGGCCAGTGGCAAGGCGAAGGTCAAATGCAGCACTTGGGCAACGGACAACCGATAGATGTTGTGATGAATGCTTTTCTGGTCAAACACCCTCAAACTACCGAACCGCTGTGCTTTGCTGCGGTAATTCGCGATGTGACCGAACGCAAGCAAGCTGAGAGAATGCTGCAGGAACAAGCAGAACAAGAACGGCTGGTTTCGGCGATCGCCCAGCGAGTCCGGCAGTCTCTCAACCTCACTCAAACTCTGAGCACTGCTGTACACGAAGTGCGGCAGTTGCTGGCAACTGACCGCACGGTAATTTATCGTTTTGATTCCGAGGAAACAGCGATTGTGGTTGTGGAATCTGTAGGGGATGATTGGATGCCCCTGCTGGGCAGAAAAGTTCAAAGAACATCCTTTGGGGAAAGTTATGTATGGCTGTACAGTGCAGAAACAATTCAAGCAATGGCAGATATTTATACGGCTAATTTGAGCGAGGAACACCGAGATTTACTTGCTAGTTTGCAGGTAAGGGCTAATGTAGTTGTACCAATTTTTATAGGCGATGAAAGTCAAGGTTTGGCAGCCAAATATTCGCCGGGAACTCGAATTGAACTGCCGGGAAGGAGTGTGGAAACGAGCCAAAATCGGTTGTGGGGATTGCTGATTGCCCATCAGTGCAGCGCTCCACGTGTTTGGACTGATTCTGAGATGGATTTGCTGGGAAGGTTGAGCGTGCAGTTGGCGATCGCCATTCAGCAATCTACTCTTTTTGAACAAGCGCAGCAAGCCAGAGAAGCCGCCCTAGAAGCGTCTCGAATGAAGTCGCTATTTTTAGCAAATATGAGTCACGAAATCCGTACTCCGATGAATGGAGTGATGGGGATGACTGATTTGCTGCTGAAAACGAATCTTACTCCCGAACAGCTTGACTTTGTACAGACGCTGAAACTCAGCGGCCAAAATTTACTGTCCATCATTAACGATATTCTGGATCTCTCCAAACTGGAAGCAGGAGAAATGCGCTTAGAAATACTCGAATTTAACCTCAGTATCTGTGTGAATGAAGTGCTGGATTTGTTGGCAACTCCAGCACAAGAAAAAGGTATAGAAGTGGTGGCACTGATTGACAGCGACGTGCCGCTGCAAATTAAAGGTGATGCAGCGCGGTTGCGGCAAATCCTCACTAATTTGATCAACAATGCTATTAAGTTTACAGAAGCAGGAGAAGTGGTAATTGAGGTTGCTAATGCTAGTAATCCTGGGTTGTTGGCAGCCAGCGACAATCATAAAATTTTAGAGAATATCGAACCGTTAAAATTAGAAAAAAATGACTCGATGCTCCTGCTGTTTAAAGTAACAGATACAGGAATTGGAATTGCTCCCGAAGACAAAAAAAAGCTGTTTCAATCTTTTACTCAAGTTGATGCCTCTACGACAAGAAAATACGGGGGTACAGGTTTGGGGCTGGCTATTTCTAAGGAGTTGGTGGAGTTAATGGGTGGGCAAATCGGTGTGGAAAGTACCCCAGGCCAAGGCTCGACTTTTTGGTTTACTGTGCCAACAGCTACGGAAAATTTAACTGCTGTCGGGACAGCGTGCGAAGTGAATTTTGAAACAGTGCTGGCGGGGCGAAAAATGTTAGTTGCCAGCGACAAGCCGACAGTGCGAAAAGTGCTAGTGAGAATGGCTGTTTTGTGGGGAATGGAGGTTGAGGAGGTTGAGAACGGTTGGATGACGATTGCATCTCTTTACAAAGCTGTCAGCCTTAATTCCCCTTACGATATCGTTTTGGTTGATATTCAGTTGCCGGAAATGGTAGCGGGAAGTCTCGAACGCTTGAGGATTTCTGAGCCGGCAATGCAGCAGACAAAGTGGGTGGTGCTGACTTCAATGACTCAGCTTGGAGAGGCGAAACGCTTGGTAGATAGCGGTTTTAGTGGCTATTTAACTAAACCTGTGAAAGCTCACCGACTATTTGATTGCTTGGCGAATGCGATCGCCCCGATGACGCTGATTGATGAGCCGCGAGCAAATCCAACGTCCAATCGAGCCTCAGCTATTGACAACCGGGACTTAGCAAGTTTAAAGATTTTGTTAGTGGAAGATACTCCAATCAATCAAAAAGTTGGTCTCAATCAACTCAGAGTTTTGGGATGCGCGGCGGATGTGGCCAATAATGGTGCAGAGGCACTATCTATGGTTGCTCTGAAAAAGTATGACATTGTGTTGATGGACTGTCAGATGCCGGTTTTGGACGGTTACGAAGCAACGCTGCAATTGCGCCGCCTAGAAGCGGCAGATGTTGCTGCTGGAAAGATGGAGCTGCATCAAAAGACGGTGGTGATTGCAATGACTGCGAATGCTTTGAAGGGCGATCGCGAAAAGTGTCTGGCCGCGGGCATGGACGATTATATTAGCAAACCTATTTCGATTGAAAAGTTAAAATCGGTACTAGAAAATTGGTCCGCCAAGCTAAAAATTGAAACTCCCAAGTTTAAGGGCGAGGAACTTCAAAATTCTGAGCCAGATATCGAATCGCTAGTCGATATGGCACGTTTGCACGAAATTTCGGGCGCTGATTTAGAGTTTGAGCGGGAAATACTGCTAGCTTTTGTGGTGGATACTGCTAGTTATTTAGAAGCTGCTAAGGAGGCGATTGCTTCGGGAGATATGGAGACACTGGCCCGCCACGCTCATCAAATTAAAGGTGTCAGCGCTACGGCGGCGGTGCGGTTAATGCCCGATATGGCAGATCAGCTTCAAAGTCGGGCCGAATCTAATGATTTGGAGGGGGCTACAAGAATCATCGCTGAATTAGAAATAATTCTGGCGGGGGTTGAAAAGTTGGTGGCTAGTGAGTAATGAATCAATTTTGTTTTGAACCGGGCTCTCCAGCCCGATCGCGGACGGCTCTTGGCAGCCCCGCGATCGCTCGCTTGTAAAGATTTTTAATCTTTTATCAAGATATTTATCTCAATGTGAAGGAATTGGGAACTCTTATAACATCTTGTGTGTTGTAACTTATGACACTACTGTATTAAGTTAATGTGGTCAAATATAAAATAATCATTAAGCCGATCGACATAAGGGTGCTTTTCGTCTATCGGCTTGAGACACCAAGACCCGCTTTTCGCTATCCCCGCCCATTAAGTGCGTATTTACGCTCAACGAGGTTTTATGACTCCAGTCATGTTACGCCAACTCTGGTCATTAATTGAGACCACCCAAGCTACTTTGTTAGTCAATTTGGACGATGCGACCTTGGTACAGTGGCTGCTAAAGCAGTTAAAGACGAACTCTGCGCTTAATGGCAAAGAAGCAGATGTGTTGGACGAATACATCCAGTCTCGGCTTTCCCTAATCCGCGATTTAGCTGAGCAGCGGCTAGCACCAGAGCTACTGTGAGCCCATTCAATCAAAATCGTATAAATGTTCCAGAGAAGGGCGATGAGCCCTCGCGCTGGGCAGAAATAGCAGAAAAGAAACCGGGTTTCAAGGATAAATCTTAGGTTTGACGACCAGACCTCCAGCCGGAAACCGGGTTTCCAACTCTGGGCTCCCAGTTTGCTCAAAAAAAAACAGGCGGGTAGTCGGTGCAGTGCAGCACCGGATGCAGAACGGCTAATTTGAAGCCGGAGGCTGTTGTAGTTCGCAGATCATCGCCACAGTTCTCGACAGCTACAAGGTAGGATTGTCAGGAAAGCGTTCTACTAAAATCTATGCGTAAATGGGGATTTCTGCTACTAGCAAGCGTGTTATTTGTGGCACCGTTGGCATCTTGTAGGGATCGATCGGCACAAACCGGACAAACAACAGCAACAACTGCTGCTGGTGGCAACTCGCAACAAGGTTCCAGCCGGATAGATACAATTGTCAGCCGCGGCAAACTGATTTGCGGCGTCAGCGGCGAACTGCCGGGTTTTAGCTTTGTAGACGAAAAGGGCAAATATTCGGGACTGGATGTCGATGTGTGCAGGGCGGTAGCGGCGGCAATATTTGACGATCCCGAAAAAGTCGAGTACCGAAAGCTCAATGCCAAAGATAGATTTACAGTTTTGCAGGCCGGAGAAATCGACATTCTCAGCCGCAATACCACCTACACGGCGAGTCGCGACAGCACTACCGGAATGGAATTTGCCCCGGTGATCTTTTATGACTCTCAAAGCATCATGGTCAAAAAAGACAGCGGGATCAAAAGTTTAAAAGATTTTGCGGGCAAATCTATCTGCGTGCAGACAGGTACGAGCACCGAACAAAATTTGTCCGACCAAATGCGAAAATTAGGAGTTAAATACACTCCTGTGGTGTTTGAAGATGTGAATGCTGTCTTTGCTACCTATCAAGAAGGTCGCTGTCAAGGTGTTACTGCCGATCGATCGCAACTTGTTTCTAAGCGGACAACTCTGCCGAATTCCGAGAAAAATGTTGTTTTGCCGATCGTGATGTCAAAAGAACCGTTAGCCCCAGCGGTGAAAAGCGGCGATCCTAAATGGTCGGACGCGGTGAGATGGATAGTTTTCGCGGCGATTGAAGCTGAAGATTTGGGAATTAATTCGGGAAATGTAGACCAACTTGTGGCAAGCACTACTGACCCCAGCGTCAAACGTTTGCTAGGAACAGAAGGAGATTTAGGTAAAGGTTTGGGACTCCCGAACGACTACGCCGTCCGCGTTGTGAAGAAAGTGGGGAATTACGGGGAAATGTACGATCGCAACCTCGGCCCCAAAAGTACACTCAAGTTAGAACGGGGTCAAAACAGACTTTGGAAAGATGGCGGTTTGCTTTACTCGCCGCCGTTCCGCTAATTTTAGTTAATTGTTGACTGTTAACTGTTAACAGTCAACGGTCAACAGTTAACCAACAAGATATTTTAGACAGCAAGGTACTCCGCGCTTACCCGACTTGTAAGGTGCTTGCTAGGTGTACGCTACAAGATATTTTAGGCAGGCTAAAGTTAGGTATAGTGTGCTCTACATTAAACAGTTATGAACCCAGAACCTCAACCGGGCAAATCGCAGAAATTGCCCAAATTTAAAGATATATCAAAACTGCTGCGGGACGATCGCTTCTGGAAAATAGCCGGACAGGCTATCGCCCTAATTTTAGTAATAGTTCTTATCGCGATTCTCGGGGACAATCTGGGCGCCAATTACTCGCAACTGGGGATTGCATTTGGATTTGATTTTCTCAATTCCCAAGCATCTTTTGACATCGGCGAAAGCGTGATTCCCTACAGTCCCGAAAACAGTTACAGACAAGCTTATTTTGTCGGTTTACTCAACTCGCTGCGGGTGATGGGTCTCGGCATTATTTTCGCAACATTTGCGGGTTTGACGGTAGGAATTGCGCGCCTTTCCGACAGTTGGTTGCTGCGGAATTTGGCTGGTTTGTACGTAGAAATTTTGCGAAATACGCCGTTATTGCTGCAATTATTTTTCTGGTATTTTGCAGTTTTCATTTCCCTGCCAAAACTGGAAGACAATCAGCAGATGAGGGGGCCGATTTACTTGACAAATCGCGGCATTGCTGTACCTTGGCCTGTGGCTTTGCCGGGTTTTGAGATTTGGGTGATTTTGCTAACTATCGGAGTTTTGGCGGCGGCAGGGCTGTGGATGTGGCGGGCGCGGGTGATGTTGGAAGAAGCTAAGCCGGCAAGACAGTTGTTTTGGGCTCTAGGTGCGATCGGGCTGAGTGCAATCTTAGCTTTTATTATCACCAAAAATCTGCCTTTTCGTCTAGATTTCCCCCGCTTGACACCAGAATTGCAACTCGAAGGAGGATTAAAATTAACTCCTGAATTTGCAGCCCTGGTGACAGGACTCAGCTTGTATACTGGCAGTTACATTGCAGAAATTGTCCGGGCCGGAATTCAGTCAGTATCGAGAGGCCAGTGGGAAGCGGGAAAGTCTTTGGGGCTGAAGTCGGGAACAATGATGCGGATGGTAATTTTGCCGCAAGCTTTGCGGGTGATTGTGCCGCCTTTAACCAGTCAGTATCTGAATTTAGCTAAGAATTCGAGTTTAGCTGTTGCGGTTGCTTATCCCGACGTTTATTTTGTGGTGGGTTCTCCGACGTTGAATCAGACCGGTAGGGCGATCGAAGCAATGTTAATTATCATGGTAACATACCTAACAATTAGTTTGATAGTTTCTCTGTTCATGAATTGGTACAATAAGACAGTACAAATTAAGGAAAGATAAAGACTTAATGTTGGAAATTTTACAACGGCGAGCAAAGGAAATAGAAAAATGGCGTACAGTGATTTTAGTTTAGAGGGCGCACTCACAACATTGAAATTAAAGTATTCGGAAGTCGCCGATTTGTTTGGCAAAGAACCCAACTTAGAATGCAGCCAACTACTAGCCGAAACTCTCCAGCGCAGTGTACCGTTAGGTCTGGCAACTAACACCCAGAAATCCCGCGCTAAAATGATTACAGCACCAATTTTAATTGAACTTAGAGAACAATTACAAAATCGAATTAGCTTATTTTCCGGTATTGACTTTAATGTTGACTCCGAAAAAGGCTTAGACGGTAGTTGCGATTTTCTAATTGGCAATTCATCAGGACTTTTGTTAGTTGTTACACCAGTCATTATAATTGTAGAAGCACAACCGAAAAATCTCAATAGTGAATTGGGACAGTGCGTAGCGGAAATGTTGGCATCCAGGATATTTAATGAGCGCCAAGGAAACGAAATTTCTGCGATTTATGGCGCTGTCACTAGCGGAACAACCTGGAAATTTATCCAATTAAAGAACCAAGAAATTGAAATAAATTTGACCGAGTATTACCTCACCGAGGTTAATAAAATTTTAGGTATTTTAGCCAGTGCAATTAATAATTAATAATTAATAACCAACAAATAAAATGGAAACAATACCTGTATTACCGCCCCCAGCCACCGAATCGCCTACCCCTTGGAATTGGGCGCGCAAAAACCTATTTAGTACCTGGTACAACAGCATTCTGACCGTAGTTTGCGTAATTATCGCCTTCCAAACTATTAAAGGAATTATTGTTTGGGCAACAACCAAAGCTCAATGGCACGTGTTAGAACCCAACTTGCCGCTATTTTTTGTTGGCCGATTTCCCCGTGAGTCCTACTGGCGATTGTGGATAGTAACGGTCATAATTGCCTTGTTGGGAGGATTAACTTGGGGAAACATTCAGCGGCAAGAACGTCTTTGGAATCCGCCTTTACTAATTATACTCGGTGCTGCGGTTGTAGGTGCGGTCATTTCGCCGATCGACCTAACCTCTCGCCTCTACCTCTTAGGAATTATTATCGTAGCCGCCGCCAGCTATGCCATCGGAAGGCAAATTCACCCAAAAATCATGGACTGGATGCCGGCAATTTGGGTTCTTTCCTTCCCAATAGTTTTGTGGCTAATTAAAGGCGGGTTGGGTTTGACAGAAGTGTCAACAAATGATTGGGGCGGTTTAGTATTGACGCTGTTTTTAGCAGTTATTAGTATTGTGCTTTCCTTTCCTTTGGGAGTATTGCTAGCACTCGGCCGACAAAGTTCTTTGCCAGTTGTAAGACTGTTATCAACCTTATACATTGAAATTATTCGCGGTTTACCATTAATTGGCATTTTGTTTTTAGGTCAAGTGATGCTGCAATTATTCCTGCCGCCTGAATATCCGAAATTGGATAGAGTAATTAGAGCGATTGCGGGACTGACTCTATTCAGTGCAGCTTACTTGGCGGAAAACGTGCGCGGTGGTTTGCAGGCCGTGCCCAGGGGACAAATAGAAGCAGCTAGGTCGATCGGACTCAATACACCCCTGCTTACAATTCTCATTGTACTGCCTCAAGCACTGCGAATAGTCATTCCGGCGATCGGCGGTCAATTCATCGGATTATTCATGGATACATCCCTGCTATCTCTATTCGGAATGTTAGAATTAATCGGAATATCCCGCGCAGTTTTAGCAAATCCATCCTATATTGGCAGGTACGCCGAAGTTTACATATTCGTAGGCATCATTTATTGGATATTTTGCTACTCCATGTCCCTAGCCAGCCGCAAAATAGAGCGAACATTAGGAGTAGGCGAAAGGTAAAAAAATATCTGTGTTCATCTGCGTTCATCTGCGGTTAAAAAATAAAAAATCATGGAAACTCAGCAAACAAGTCCAGAAACAGTAATTGTCGCAGAAAACGTCCACAAATGGTACGGACAATTTCACGTATTGCGAGGTGTCAGCATGACAGTAAACCGAGGTGAAGTCGTTGTCGTGATGGGACCCTCTGGTTCGGGAAAATCGACGTTTATTCGTACCTTCAACGCCTTAGAAGAATACCAACAAGGTAAAATTACGATCGATGGAATCGAACTTTCCCACGACTTACGGAACATCGAGACAATTCGCCGCGAAGTAGGAATGGTGTTTCAGCAATTCAACCTGTTTCCCCACTTATCCGTCTTGCAAAACGTCATGCTAGCCCCAGTATGGGTGCGCCGGTGGCCGAAGAAAAAAGCCGAAGAAGTGGCGATGCAATTGTTAGAAAGAGTTGGAATTTTGGAACAAGCAAAAAAATATCCCGGACAGTTGTCTGGAGGACAGCAGCAGCGGGTCGCTATTGCACGTTCTCTAGCCATGCAGCCTAAAATCATGCTGTTTGATGAACCGACATCAGCATTAGACCCGGAAATGGTGCGGGAAGTGTTAGATGTAATGCGAAATTTGGCTCAAACAGGAATTACAATGGTGGTGGTGACTCACGAAGTCGGGTTTGCGCGCGAAGTGGCCGATCGCATTGTATTGATGGATGGTGGCGTTTTAGTGGAAGAAGCGCAGCCCGAAGAGTTTTTTCAGAACCCGAAGGAAGAACGCACTCGCAAGTTTTTATCTCAGATACTGTAACTGATTTTAAAGTGTAGTCGGTGGGTTTCGCGACGGTCGCAGCAGTCAAAATAGACATAATTAAGGTAAAATAAAAGAGTGTACAATCAGTCTCTATTTTGCTGAGATAGCTTGCAATGCCATCCACAAAAACTCTGCCGTTAGTTAAAGACTCGGAACGCCTAGAAAGTCGCCTCAAAGAAATTCCGGCGGTTCCTGGTGTATATTTAATGCGCGATGAGAGCGATCGCATCCTTTACATCGGCAAATCCAAAAAACTCCGAAACCGCGTCCGTTCCTACTTCCGCGAAAGCCAAAATCTCAGTCCCCGCATCGCGATGATGGTGCAGCAAGTGCGCGAAATTGAATTCATCGCCACCGACACCGAAGCAGAAGCTTTAGCATTAGAAGCAAACCTCGTAAAACAGCACCAACCTTACTTTAATGTACTCCTCAAAGATGATAAAAAATATCCTTATTTGTGCATAACTTGGTCGGAAGAATACCCGCGCATTTTTATCACCCGCAAACGCCGCGCAGGTAGTGCAAAAGACCGCTACTATGGCCCGTACGTCGATACAGGGGCACTGAGGAGTACGCTGCATTTAATTAAGCGGATTTTCCCGCTGCGGCAGCGCCCTCAACCGCTATTTAAAGACCGTCCTTGTTTGAACTACGACATCGGGCGCTGCGTTGGCGTTTGTCAAGGGTTAACTTCGCCTGAAGAATATCGAAAAATTATCCAAAAAGTAGCGATGATTTTCCAGGGAAGGACTCAGGAATTGCTTGATATCCTGGAGCCGCAAATGGAACAAGCTGCCGAACATTTAAACTTTGAAACTGCGGCGCGCATTCGCGATCAAATTAAGGGTTTGCAGTCTTTGAGTGCTGGTCAAAAAGTATCTTTGCCAGACGATACTGTTTCCAGAGATGCGATCGCACTTGCGGCCGACACCCAGCACGCTTGCGTTCAATTGTTCCAAATTCGGGCCGGACAATTGGTCGGAAGATTGGGATTTATGGCGGAAATACCTCCCCAACCCCCCCTTGCAAAGGGGGAGCAAGAGTTATCTCAACTTTCTATTTCCTCCCCCCCTTGGCAAGGGGGGGAACGAGGGGGGGTAGAGGCCGGAGCGATTTTGCAGCGGGTGTTGGAAGAACACTATCAAAATGTCGAATCTGTAGAAATTCCCAGCGAAATTTCTGTGCAGTACGAATTGCCAGAAGCGGAAATATTAGCAGATTGGTTGAGCAACCGTAAGGGGCGAAAAGTTACCATTTTGACGCCGCAGCGGCAAACTAAGGCAGAATTGATTGAAATGGTGGAACGCAACGCTGAGTATGAATTGGCGAGAATGCAAAGATTGAGCGATCGCAATTCTCAAGCAATGGAAGATTTAGCAGAGATTCTCGATTTGCCTGAAGTTCCTCGCCGCATTGAAGGTTACGATATTTCTCACATTCAAGGTTCTGACGCCGTAGCTTCCCGCGTCGTATTTATTGACGGTTTGCCCGCCAATCAACACTACCGCCATTACAAAATTAAAAATCCTGAAATTAAATCGGGTCATTCTGATGATTTTGCTAGTTTAGCAGAAGTTATCGGTCGCCGATTCCGAGGATTGAA
>NZ_JAUBQR010000423.1:0-1755 GCF_036701385.1 Microcoleus sp. Pol12B4
CAATCAAATAGTCCACCGAAGCCGAAACCGAAGTATTGCCAGTCCGATTAATCGTAACAACTCCAGAACCACCATCAATAATAGGATCGGGAGACGAACCGTAAGAGAAGAAAGTCGGAGGCACAGCATTAGAAATCCCTTGATATTCAATGTGCCGCACTAGGTAATCGGAACCATCGCTTTTGAAGGAGGTAGCGGCGTAGGCAGCGGTGGGGCTATCGTAGGCTTTGGTGGAGAACCGCAGTTCGTCAAAAGTAGCGCCGCTCAGAGAGTCTCCTACTATCTGAAATTTGAAACTGCCATCGGTGCGATCGCCAATGAAAGTCACTCCATCTGAAGACCGAGCGATCGGTTTTGGAGCGCTCGGAGCGTTGAGGCGAGTGATCGTAAATTTGGTGGCTGGTACCCGAACCCCATTATTAAAGATTTGTAGGAAAGCAACTTCATTGCCTTGATCGCCCAAATCTGGACTTGTTTTGGGGGTCAATCCAGCGAGTTCGATCGTTGTGCTAGTGATGTCTTGGTTATCTGCCCATTTCACCTTCAGTGCCTGAGATTGATTGGTGTTGGGGTTATGGTTGATTTCCGCCCGAATTTTCCTGGCGTCGGTGAACCAACCATCATAAGAGGATGGGACACCAATACCACCGGTACTGCCGTAGCTCAACCAGCTTTTAGGGTTTTCGTTGCTTGCTAAGGTGAGGTTGCTGATGACATTCGGGTTAAGGTAGTCAGTTTCCACGCCATCAAAAGCTATCCCAGACAGTTTGATGCCTTGATTTTGGGCGGCATTCGGCCATTTTGTGATCAGGTCACTAATGCTGCTGTAATTATTGGTTTGACCCAAAGAACCAGTAAGAGTTGGCGCCGGAGTCGGTGTCGGAGTTGGAGTTGGAGTCGGAGTTGGTGTGGGAGTAGGAGTTGGCACCGGGACGACACCACCTCCCAATTCAAAAGAGCCGCTGTCGACGATCGCGCCTGGAATGCTGTCGCCATCTTGAGGGCGAGTCACACCGCGCTGATCTGTAGCGGGTGCACCAGTAGCAATCCCTTTATCAATTGCCGGACTTCCTGTCAGCAGCGGCCTGACTAAAGCGCCGTTGAGGTTTTGCAAAGGGCCAAGTAACGGGTCTGCGATCGTCACACTTGCCGTCGCATTGAAATCGCTTCCGTCATTGGGGTTTTTGGCCGGCCACTGAAAATTCCCTCCTCGATCGCTATATTGGGCGGTAACGTGTTGCTGGATGCCCCAAGGGTTTCCTCCGTTAGCCGCTGTATTGTTGGAAAAAATGGTGTTTTTGAGGGTGACATTATTGGCAGCGGCGAAGATACCTCCACCAACCCAGCCGGCAGAATTATCGGCAATGGTGGTGTTGAGAATGGTTGTGGGTGCACCAAGAGTCATTGCACCGCCGAGTTTGTTGAAATCACCAGCAGCAAACGCCGTGGAGTTGCCAGAAAACGTACTGTTAGTAATCGTAGTAGGGGCATTTCGCATCCACAAGCCGCCACCTTGATTGCCGGCTTTGTTGCCCGCAAAGGTGGTGTTGGTAATGGTCAATCCCTGGTTGGTGCTGTCGCTCAAAATCGTTACCCCACCACCATTTCCAGGATTTCCACCGTTGGGTAGCGCCAGAATTTCGTTATTTTGGAAGGTGCTCTTTTCCAAAATAACCTTGTCTTGGCTGCCGGTGAACAGATAAGCTGCGCCTCCTTCACCTCGACCTTTATTGTCTTGAAATACGCTATTGGTAA
>NZ_JAUBQR010000237.1:0-8229 GCF_036701385.1 Microcoleus sp. Pol12B4
GACAATATAACAACTCAAGCCAGCCATCAATCCCAAGCTGACCAATTTCCGATTTCTGGTCTTCACGCTGAACCTCGCAGATGAGACTATGTAAACTAACACATCGGCGGGCATCCTGACTCAGAAAGCGATAAGACTCTCATTACAGTTGCGGGACAGCGCCGGACTTGCACCGAACTTTCCCCGTTTCCTCTAACGGCTGCTCCCCATTAGAACCGACTCGTTAGACATAGTTTAGTCGATCGTGTAAGTCTCAGCAAATATTTTACAAAAATTACTTCTGATTAACTAAGTCAAAATTACCTATTATCTTCTCTTCTCTTCCTTCGGTTCTTCGCGGTTCGTTCAATAAATACGATCGCTCAACAAATCCACTGTATAATATTAATGAGTTTTGAGGAAACCCGCAATGTTACAGTACAACTTGCGGAGGAACTTGCCCTCCGCCGATGAACTACCAGACTCGGATGAAACGCCTGTGGATAACGAACTGCAAGAGCTAATACCAGGCTTGTTAAAAGCAATATTGCTCATACTTTGGTCAGAACGCATGGACTGGTTTTTTGGCATAGATATGGGTATCTATTATCACCCGGATAAACCTGCCATTGTGCCAGATGCTTTCTTGAGTTTAGGTGTAGAAAGGTTTTATGATGAAGAATTGCGTCCCAGTTACGTGTTGTGGGATGAAAATGTTCTGCCGAGTTTTGTGCTGGAAGTAGTTTCCCCAACTTATCGCAAAGAATACAGCACCAAGTGGGAGGAATATCAAGCTTTAGGCGTACTTTATTACGTCATTTATTCTTCCCGCCGCCGTCGTAAACCTCGTTTAGAAGTACACAAGTTAGTCAATGGAAAGTATGAATTACAGCCAGGAAATCCAGTTTGGATGCCAGAAATTGGTTTGGGGATTGGTTGTGAAAGGGGAAGTTATTCTGGGGTGACAAGGGAGTGGTTGTATTGGTATGATGCCGATGGAAAACGTTATCTGACTCCTGAAGAACAGGTGAAAGAATCCACGCAGCGCGCCCAACAGGAATCGCAGCGCGCCGATCGACTGGCTGAACGTTCCGATCGACTAGCTCAGCGATTGCGGGAGTTGGGGATAGATCCTGATAATCTGACCTGATGGCAATCAAGAGTACCAGACTGACCGAATCTAGACGCTCAGAAAGCGGGTTTTTCAACCGAGTGCGATCGTCCTCAACGAAAGATTTTCAGGAAAAAACCCGGTTGCTGCATCCAGGAATGTGTGAATATTTATCGCAAAAATCAGGAAAGAGCGAGCTAGAGTTGGGAAAAACAGAGAGTTGGACGGCAAACATTGAGCTCCCGCTCGAAAAGATGAAAATCAGGAGAGGTTATTAAATAATGGTCATGGATCTGCGTTCTTACGATATCATCTGTTTTGGTGATGAAGTTCCAGGAGTTCTAGCTGTTATCTCTGCCTCCAGAGAATATCTTCGCCGAACAAAGCGTTATCCGCGAATTCTACTGATGTCGAAAGCAAGCTTGCAAGAAGGAATTGGCGGGCATTTGGTAAGAGGCGCCCTTGCTTATTTAGATAGAAGTCAGATTAATGAAGAACTTCAACAATCTTTAAAGTTAGATACCTTTGGTTCACCGACGACAATCTATAAAGAATTTTTACAAAAATCCGGCGTTAAGGCAATTGCACTTGACCCCCGCAAAGCCAGTGCAGCGCTGAAAGAAATGCTGGTACAAGCTGGGGCAGATCTCCTCAGCAAAGTAGAAATTAAATCAGTCAGTAAAGAAGGTCAAAAAATTGCCAGTATAACCACCTCTCAAGGCGTAGTTTATGCCGGCAAGCAATTTATTGATGCCACTGTCAATGCCGAATTAGCTCAAGCTGCCGGTGTGAGAAAGCTGAAGGGATTTGAAACATTGGGTCTGCCTAACTCAGAACTTCCAGTCACCCTCGTTTTTGAAACCCAAGGACTCAGTGCAAGAGCACTGAAAGAATTCGATTATATTTATCTAAAACGCTTCACAAACCTGGCAGATTCAGAGAGTCAAAAATTTTTGCTCTACGCTGCAGACAAGGATGTCAAACTAGCACAAGAACTCCGGCGGGAAATGATTGACACCCAAGGAAATCTCAAAACTCTGTGGGCGGGCAACGATTACATCGATGTTCGTTCGCCGGCTCTGTCTGTAGCTTACCACTCCTTTAGAGGAATAAAACTATCTTTTTCTGAAACTGGCGTAATTTTAGATGAAGGAAATATAGCCATACTTCCAAATGACAGACTTTCGTGGAATGCGCTTTTATTTGCCGTCACCGCCAGCGAAGCGGAAGCTTTAGCCAGAAACGGGAGCAAACCCACGGCTAATATGCAAAGAGAGATGTTATTTGTTAAAACTTGGCTGAAGAGTTTGGGCGCTACTTCTGTCACTTATGCCTCAGAACTTTATATTAGACACGTCGGCAATGTGACGGGAGTTGTAGAACCTTTGACTGGCGCCCAAATGCTCTTAGGTGGCGTACCTGCTAATGAGGCACTGGCAACATTTAGCTATCATTTTGATGTACGGGGAGGCATCCGGGGTATTCGCGATAAAGCCAATGGTCTAGGATGGTTTAAAAGTCTGAGTTTTAAACACCCTATCTTTAATATTGGCATCCGCCACGCATTAATTAAAAACGTTCCTAACCTGGCAGTGGTCAGTCCCTGTTCTGGATTTGAAGGGTTTGCTTGTTCTGTCGGCAGAATTGTGGAATTCAACGCCGCAGTTGGTCAAGGTGTGGGTATCGCTGCGGTTAATGCCATTCTAAATAACAAAAATCTAGCCGATGTATCTAACCGAGAAGTGAGGCAAGTTCTCGTCCAAACAGGTCAGTTACCTAAAATTTTTGGAACTCCAAATAATGGTGAGGCAATGTTATTGGCGCAATTCGAGACTCTTGCCAGTTCGGATGCTATTGCGTAATATAAATTCTGGTTGCAGTCCTCATGATTGTTGACTGTTGGCTGTTGACTAAAATTATGCTTTCGGGACAACGGACTGTTTGGAAATTGGAACAAATACCGAGGCAACCGGGAACGATTTAATAGCAACTTCAATAAACAATTCAGTAGTAGGTTGGGCAGGTGGAACGAAACTAAACCCAAAAGTTTTTAGCAAGAAATGAGTGAAACTGCTATTAATATTATGTCCCCTCGAACGGCAACAATCACGTTGTTTTGTAGTGAGGACTTTAATCCTCATAAAATTCTGAGCACTTCCGTCGTCACTACAAACCTATAACGGTGATTTTACCGGAAATTATATAATAGCTCGATCGCCTGCACCGAATTATTGTGCTGCGCGGCACTAACCGAGGAAACAATTTTTCAACTGGAGACTTCGCTTGATTTTTCCAGCTTGGTTTCCCGCACAAACAAGAAAAGCGGGAAAGCACATGAAAATGAAACAAGCACACCCAGAAGTATGTACAGCCCTACAAAACTTATATCCAATCGTTTTGACTCAGTGTACATCCAAGTGCTTCCCGCTACAGTTGCGATAAACAAATCTAAACTTACCGATTTCGCAGCAAGATTAGCCGAACTCTCGTTTACAAAGTCGAGCAAGCCAGCATTGCTAAAAAACTGCAAGTTATAGTACCAAGGCAGCACAAGCCCCAGAATGGCTAGGATGAGATAAATGATTCGCTTAACGCTCATAATTACCCTACCTGTTCGTCATCAACTGTATTAGCCTACTCGTTAACAACCCATCCTTACTTCTTCTTCGGGCAGTTCGGATGAAGGCCTCCCTGCAAACAAATGTAAGCAATTTGACTTTTATCTAAATTCTTAGCCTCCGCAAAATCAACTCCTAGGAATCGACCGGATTTATTACCAGTCGGATTTTGAATAAATTGATCCGAAGCGGTTTTCCCCAGAAACACAGCGCCTTTAAAATTCGCTCCCGCTAAATTCGCGCCCCTAAAATCAACCGAACTAACCTCCGCATTCCGAAAATTCGCATTTTCCAACCGAGCATCTTTTAAATTCACGTTGGCGAGTTTAGTCGAAGTCAAATCGGCATTTTGTAAGTTTGCGCCGCTCAAATCAGCACCGGACAAATCAGCACCTTGCCATTCCGATTTAGACAAATTTGTCAAGGACAACTGAGCGCCTTGAGCCTTCACTTTGCCTAAACGCGCACCCGACAAATCCGCTCCCGACAAATTCGCGCTTCCTATATCTGCTCCGGTAAAACTTGCATTTTTTAACAGTGCTTCCTGTAAATTTGCTCCAATTAAAATAGCACTGCTGAAATTAGCTGAATTCAAATTCCCGTTTGACAAATTAGCTTTGTTCATGACAGCGCGCACAAAAGTAGTGCGGTTCATTACAGCACTGTTCAAAGACGCCCCGGTCAAATTTACTCCTTCCAAATTAGCGCCGCTCAAGTCAGAAATCCAATCGTCAAAGGTAGCCGGACGCCTGTCTTCGCCGGTGCCGTAAAAGCGAGCGCCCTGCAAGCTGGCATTGGTTAAATTAGCATTTCTCAACTTAATTCCCGACAAGTCAACTTTGTTTAAAACTAAAGTAAACTGAGACGGGCCGGCAGGACTTTGAGCTAAATCCGTGCGGCTCAGATCCGCGCCGTTGAGTTGGCTGCTATACACTGTGAGAATTTTGCCGATCGCCCTTTGTACTGTTCGCTGGCGGGCGGCCGCTAACTCGCGTTCCGGGGCCTTGCCGCCAAAGCGCAGGGAATCGAGGTCGTTGCTGAGGGCTTGATTCAACCGCTGCAACTCAGGCAAAGCTTTCGGCCCGCTACTGACTAAAGCTTGCTGGATCGCGTCCAACATGGCGCGGTTGTCTTCTTGAGCTAGCAAATCCGCTAGCAGGGGTACGGCGCGGGAGTCTTCCACCGCCCCCAAAGCCAAAATAGCCGATCGCCTGCCCGATGCCCCGGTAGCCGATGTGGGAGACAATTTGCTAACTAAAGCTACAAATAATTCGTCGTTCCGCTGCCGGGAATCCCGCAAATTTGCTTGACTTTGAGTGTAGATGAGAGTGCCGACAAACAAAGTTAAAATCAATCCCGCGCTGCCGACGGTAACTATCACTAAAGTTGTGCCTGGGTGTTGGCGCATCCAATTCCACAAACTGGCATTTGTTTTCAGGCCGCTTTGTGGAGTCACAACCAAAGCCGCAATCTGCGCGTCTTCCTCAGTCCAATCTGGACTCTTGACAGGATCGGCAGACAGTTGATTCGATCGAGCGTTGACCACCAAAGTATTCGCGAGGCGATCGTGTCCCGCTTGCCGTTTGTAGCGCCATGCAAAAGCTCCGTCTGCGAGCACTGCCAAGCCGCTCAGCCCCCCTAAAATCAGCAAATCTGGAAACGCACCGCTCAAGCGCCAAATGCCGTAAGCGACGCCCAGAGGCACTCCCCAGCGCCCCAAACTTTCGCGAATTAGCACGGGTCCAAAACCCGGAGGAGTACCCGACGCTGTGACAACTTTGACCCCGAACCAGCGTTTGGGGAGAGTTTGACCGGTTCTGGCGAGCAAAAACAGTTGCCACCCCGCTAAAACTGCCGGTGCCAGCAGCGCCCCTGACCAGAATAGATTAGTTAGGGGTGCGACTCTGGGGCTGCGATCGCGCACGGGTATGCCCAAGGTACGGGCGACGGTTTCGGATGCTGCTGCTACTGAGGAATTGAGCGGCACGGTTTGAGATTCCTTGTTGACCAATGCCCCGATACTGAAGGGAACGAGGGCGCTGGCCGCAATTAACGAAATTTCCACTGCCCAAGCGCCGCACCTGCGAACCAGCAGTGGCATTTGCTTGGATTGTGTTTGCCAAGACGGATCGGGTTGATTGATGCCGCTGGGCGCGGTGGGGTTAGCCATATTTAGAAATTCCTATTATTTGTCGTTAGTATTTGAGGACTGGGGGGAAATTGCCAATTTATACGCTATGTAGATTAGCACTCCGAGAACGGCAAGAGTCATCAGCGCTGAAATTAGCTGTACGACGCTATTGAAGACTGTCAGGACAATTATCGCTCCGACGGCAAAGGCTGCCACCTGCCCCGGTTTGGGAAGTCTTTGAAACTTGTCCAGTAATTGATTGTAGAAGGTTCCGACGGCTTGATAGCTGTCTGAATTTTGTGTGATGATTGGCGATCGTTCTAGTTTAGCTTTTAGTTCTCCGAACGCTTGCTGCCAATTGAAGTTATTTTGAGGATTCATAAAAAAATTCCGAAGTTATTTTAGATTAATGTGTTTGGAACAGCCGTTATCCCCTACCGTCAAAGAACTAGAACCAAATGCCATTGTGTGAGGAAACATGAAGATCAATTATCCGGGCGATCGCGGCAAACTGTGGTTTAGCCCGATCGTGACCCTAGCCTTGGCAATGATTTTAGCGGATGCCGGTGCCCTTCGGAGCCAACCGCTACAAATTGCTCCGGGATTTCCCGAACCGCTGCGAGTTTCTGGAGTTTCCGGCGGCCCGAACAATAGTGGCGACTGCGGTTTTGTCTCCCAAGGACCGAACCACGTCATCGAAGTAACGCAGGATTTGCCTTACTGGCGGATTGCAGTACAAACCGCTGGAGCTCCAAGTTTGATGATTCAGGGGCCGAGGGGGCGTTTCTGCGTGCTGCCGGCGAATGCTGCTGCGGGCAATGTAGAATTTTCCGGTTATGGGGACAAGGGGACTTATGTTATTTTTGTGGGCGATCGATCTCAAGGTCAACACCCTTACTCTCTCTCTATTTCCCAAAAGCGAAATTAAAAATACAACGGAATCAGGAGGCTGGCTGTGAGAAAATGGCTTTTTTGCGATCGTAAATAAGCCATTTTCTCACAGCAAGTGCGGGGAATAGGGATTTCATATCAATTTTCTATTTGGTCTTTAACCCACTTGCGAAACAATCTGAGAGTTTGACTCGTCCCCGCTGTTTGGCTTTGTTCGCAATATTGAGCGATAGCTTCAATAATTGGCAGATTGGGAAAACTGGGACTAATTTCCGATTCAACATATTTCCCATCTTGAAGCACATTAATCACAAGCTTTTTATTTTCATAGCGCCATATTTCAGGTACTCCCAAAGCTTCGTAAGCATCGAGTTGAGTTTGGGAAGTTAGATCAATTTCAATTGCTAAGCCGGGCGGCGGATCTACAGTTAAGTCGCTCCGCTTTTTACCAATCATTAGAGTGTGATTCTGAATGTAAAAACATTCATCAGGTTCAATTCCTTGTAACATACTTTTTCGCTTGAAAGTCGTCGAACCAAATGGTTCAAACTCGATTTCTAGTTCCTCAAACAAAATTTTCACTAAATAGCCAATAATGATTTTAGCTTTCTCATGTTCTGGTAGTGGCATCCTAATCTCCAAAGTTCCTTGACTGTAAGCTATTCTAGAGCCACGGTGTTCTCCCAACTCTTCTAAAATTGCTTCAAATTCCTGCCAGTTAACATCATGGAACAGCACTCTCTGCCCTGGGGGTACACTGATTTGTTTTAATTGCAGAGTTACCATTTCAACCTCCGATTTATTTAAGTTTATTATAGCTGATACACTCTTTTATCTGGAACGGTGCACGGCGCCACTCCACTTAATTTACTTGTAACTATCGCCAAAAATATAATCCTCTAATCTGCGTTTTTTTGCTGGTTGTAAAGTTCTTTAAACTTGCGTTGCTGCTCGTTGTGATCTACAATTGGAGACGGATAATGGAGAAGTCGGCGTTCTAAAGGTGAAATATTTCCTGTTAGCAAAAGTTTAGTATCAAGGCGGCGCAATTCTGGAACCCAGTGCCGAATATATTCGCCTTCTGGGTCAAATTTTTGAGCTTGACTGGCGGGATTGAATATTCGCAAAGGTTTCGGGTCCATGCCGCTAGATGCACTCCACTGCCAGCCGCCGTTGTTAGCAGAAAGGTCGCCGTCTATCAATTTTTGCATGAAGTATTTTTCGCCCCACTGCCAGTTAATAATTAAATCTTTGGTGAGGAAACTGGCGACTATCATGCGGCAGCGATTGTGCATCCAACCTGTCTGATTTAACTGCCGCATTGCCGCGTCAATAATAGGATAGCCAGTTTTGCCCCGACACCAAGCTTGAAAAAGCTTTTCATCGTTTTCCCACGGAAAGTCTTTGAATGCTTGACGGTAGGGGCCGTCTGCTAATTCTGGGAAGTTATACATGGCGTGTTGGTAAAATTCCCGCCACGCTATTTCCTGTTGCCAAGT
>NZ_JAUBQR010000237.1:8329-10418 GCF_036701385.1 Microcoleus sp. Pol12B4
TCGAGACAAAAAATCCCGACTACTTTCGGGCTTTGCTGGCGCGCTGCTGCCAGTCCGATGTTGTCAGAAATACGCAAGTCGCGGCGGTGCCAAAATAAAATTAGATCGGACATTCGATTTTAGATTTTAGATTTTAGATTTTACAGTCCAGGACACAGGCGGGGTCAAAAACCCGGTTTCTAAGTTAAGATTTATCGGTTTGATGCACGAATTTTATAAGAAACCGGGTTTTTTTCGTCAGTCCTATTTAAGTCAAAAATGGACGTGCCAAGAAAAAGCTAGAAATTGATTTTGCATCAATTGGTTCCCCAGCTAAAATAGCTTTTTCTAATTCTTCAGGGGTGAATAAAACTGTTTCAAGGTCTTCATCATCGTCTTGTGCGGGCGGCTTTTCCAGTTTTTCCAAATCTTGGGCTAAAAAAGCATAAATGATTTCGTCGGAATAACCGGGGGCGAGAAAAAATTGCCCTAATTTCTGCCATTTTCCGGCCCGATATCCGGTTTCTTCTTCGATTTCGCGTTTGATAGTTTCGGCGGGGCTTTCATTGATTTCGACTGTACCTGCGGGAAATTCTAAAATTCGCCCTTTGGTAGCAAAGCGGTATTGGCGTACCAAGACGAGTTTACCTTCGGGTGTTACGGGAACTGCAAGTGCTCCGCCCGGGTGGCGAATACATTCCCACTCGCCTTCGGAACCGTTGGGAAGACGGAGGGTGGCTACGTCAAAGTTAAATTTGCGCCCTTGGTAAAATAGGCGTTGTTTGAGGAGTTGGGGTAGTTCTTGACCGATCGACATAAGGGAGAAGCGAATAATGTTTGAGTGCACCGATTTAAGACATCATAGGCGATCTCATAGGATTTGAGATTTGAGATTTGAGATTTTAGGTTGGGAATGACTGATAACTATCACAGTTTGGAGCTTACCTACGGTTGCATTTTTTTTACTGGTACGATGCGTGAATTTTGCTCCATTTTTACAAGGGCAATTTTTGCACTCCGGAACAGTCTGCGGTTTGCAGGAGTTGGACGATCGCACTTTTCGTCACCGGATGCACCCAATCCGGGGCAATTTCTGCTAAAGGTACTAATACAAAAGCTCTTTCGGTCATCCGTGGATGAGGCAAAGTCAGTGTCGGAGTTTCTAGGATTAAATTGTCGTACAGCAGCAAATCTAGGTCGAGGGTTCTCGGTCCCCATTTTTCTCGGCGAATTCGATTAAACTTTCTCTCGATTTCTAATAATTTTGCTAGCAATTGTTCGGGTTCTAGTGCAACTTCGAGGATGGCGCAGGCGTTGATATAATCGGGTTGCGGCGGCCCTACGGGGGCGGTTTGATACCAGCTTGAATGAGATTTTACGGCTATGCCTGGGGTGTTGTTGAGGGTTGCGATCGCGCTAGAGAGTGTGGCGAGGGAGTCGCCTAAGTTGCTACCGAGGGCGATCGCACATTTTGTTGATTTCATAAAGAAGGAAGGTTCGGCAACGGATTGTGTAACGGATGTAACGGATGTCAGGAAGAAGGAAGAGGGAAGTCGGAAGAAGGAAGAGGGAAGGGGGAAAAAGGAAGAATAAAGAAAGATTTAGTTATCTAGCCTACAAGCCCTATTGTCCGCAAAATTTGATTATACAAAATATTATTTTAATCATAACTTAATAAGATGTTAATTTTTATTGATTATGATTGACAAGTATTAGTATTTAGTTTCAAACATAATGAATTTGTACATACGTTTATTGTCGGCCGTCATTCTAGCAATTATCAGTTTAACAGCAAGTATATCGATAGCTTTGGCTGAAACCAAAGAGCGCTACCTTACCTTAGATTTGGACGGCAGTCAATCTTTTGCGAGTTTAGTGCAGCAGGCGGAAGATTTAGCAAAAGAGTCGATCGCCCGCGAGTTTCAAGAAAATCCGGCATTAACAGAAGTTACAATTATCATTACAGCCGATCGCAGCCGACAAAGGGTTCCAGTTTTGCGATCGAGAGTATCGCGCCGCGACTGGCAAAAAGATGCGAGAATCGAACAGTGGACTAGATATTTTGCCGATGCTCAATTGCTGCTGGGATTCAGAGACGGCAATACTTCGC
>NZ_JAUBQR010000238.1:0-10317 GCF_036701385.1 Microcoleus sp. Pol12B4
TTTTGCAGTTACGAACGGTATCAAGAAATCATGTACAGTTGCGATATAGCTTTGCTGCCGCTTGTTTCCAACCCGGTTAACGAAACGAAATCCGACTTAAAATTTATTGAATGTGCAGCGCGCGGAGTAGCGGTACTGGCAAGTCCCACCGTGTACGAACATTCGATTGTCGAAGGTGAAACCGGATTAATTTATAGATATGAAAAAGAGTTTGAAATTAAGCTGAATTCGCTGATTTCTGACACTTATCGCCGCCGGGAAATAGCCGCGAATGCTTACGAATGGGTGCGCGACAACCGCTTGCTGTGTGGACACTACCGGCAGCGGCGAGATTGGTACTTACAAATGCGGGACGAGTTGCCACGTTTAAATGCTGAGTTGCGCGATCGCCTGCCGGAGTTATTTGGTGACTAAATGCGGTAAAATTTATAGGCTATTGTGCGATCGTTCTGTTTTATTGTTTAATTTCTAATTGTTACTCCACACCAATGCGAATTCTCTTCACTATTGCTCACTTTTACAATCCTAGCGGCGAGGGGAAACACGCTTCCCAGCGAAATGATCCGCAACCGCGACTGAATGCTTTAACCGCTTGCGTGACAGCGCTGCAAGCTTTGTACGGCAAATCTCAGTCCATGATTGACATTAGCGAATGTGCAACAATCCCAGCAAATCAATCTCAACAGCACGAAATTGACATTGTTATTTGCACTACTCAAGGTTATCATCTGTTGCCTCAACTGCCGGTACAGCCCAGATGTTTTATGCACCACGCTACCAAATGCGAACCGCTGCTTTTGGGGTTTGAGTGTCAAGCAGTTTTGCGAGCGTGTCTTAACAAATACGATTATTTCTGTTATTTGGAAGATGATTTGGTTCTGCACGACCCGTGGTTTTTTAGTAAATTAAAGTGGTTTACGCATCACGGGGGAAATGGGAATTTGCTGCAGCCTAATCGCTATGAAATAGCGCCTAAAGGCGCGGTTTTTAAAGCATATGTTGATGGTGATTTAGCAGAGTCAGCGACTTCTCCGTTTCAAAATGTAGAGGAGCAGCGGCAGTTAATGGGGAAAATCATGGAACAAACAGTCGCTTTTGAGCGGGCGTTAAATCCTCATTCCGGCTGCTATTTTTTGAATGCGGAACAGATGGCACACTGGGCTAAGCAATCTCATTTTTTGGACAGAGAGACTAGCTTTATCGGCCCGCTGGAAAGTGCCGCAACTTTAGGAATTATGCGGACTTTTAGAGTTTACAAGTCAACTCCTGCTTATGCTAATTTTTTGGAGGTTCAACATTTTGGCACGAGTTTTCTGAATTTAATTGGTAATAAGGTGAGGGTGCCGGAAGCATAAGGAGTCGCTGGCTTGGGGCGGGTTTTGTGTTAATATTGTCTGCTGTGGGTTCGGATTGTGGACTCGGGCAGGCCTCTAAAGGCTTCGGATATATAACAACGCATCAACTGATTATTCTAGGGATGCAAAACATCGCCGATTTTAACTGTGCCGCTGTTGATAATTTTGGCTAAAACTCCAGTTTGTGCGTGACCGAATTCCTTTTGGAGTAAACTGAGTAGGGAAATATCCCGCTCGCCCGTTTCTGGATTCACTTCTATATTGACACAGCGGCCGATTCGTGCTGTAACTTCTATGCGCGCCGTGCCTAATTGAAACTGTTTTCCGATCAACTCAAATTCTGACCAAGCTGCCATACCTTCTAGCACAATGTTCGGGCGAAATCGGCCCACGTCAATGTTTTCAACAGCAATTTCTGTTAATTGGTCTAATGTGGCTTGACTGAGTAAAGAAATGTGTACGGGTTCTCGATCGGGATAGCGAGTTTCGCCGCTGGTGTCACCGACTAAGTGCAAAGGTGCAAACTGCGGGTGTCTCGCTTCTTTTGTGGGTTCAATTGCCGCCAAATATTCTGTGAAAAAACTGCCAATGCGATCGCGCCCCGCTGCTGTGTTCGTTTCGGCCGATAACACTACAACTCCTTCACGCTTGACTGTTAAAACGGCCGTTTCCGGTTGATAATGACATTCTAAAGCTGCTAACAGAGGCCAATCGTTTTGGACAGCAAAATTTTTTTTGCTCATCCAAGGCACATTTTCGGCCGGCATTCTTGCAGCTTCAAGATTATCTGCAAACATTAAGGCAAAAGCTCGATCGCCCTTAATTCCGTGTCCGGCTGTTAAAGCAAACTCCGACATTTCTTGCGGTGTCAGCCCTTTAATTGGATAAATAAATAACTGTTTTATTGTTGCTACTGTCATAAATTTTTTAGCTGTGCTTCAATTTAAACTGAACTATTGTCCCCCCTTAGTAAGGGGGGCGAGGGGGAACGAAGCTATTTTATAAACATTAATAAAATTGCTCTACAAACCGGATTAAGCTAGCAATTCATAGCGTCGGATATCTGGAGGTCCAACGGCCAAACCGTCTAATTTTTGCACGGCGTCTTGAATGTGAGTTGAACCGAGATGTAGTTCCAGCAAATCTGCACTTTCCCACTCTTCAACGAAGGTAAAATCTGTGGGATCGGCTTGATTTTGCAGGAGTTCGTACTTGATGCAGCCTTTTTCTTTGCGAGTGGGTTCCATAATGCTCAGCAGCAGAGATTTAAGTTCTGCTACTTTGTCAGGAAAGGCAGCGAGGCGGGCAACTACTCGCAAGGTTGTTTTGGACATAGGACAAAAAAGTCACAGATAGGACGATCGAATTTACCGATTTTTACTTAGCAAACTCAGCAAAACACGATTTCACTTAAAATAACCTAAAGAGGTCGATCGGTCAACGGCACTAAAGTCAGTGCTGGACGCGCTGAAGTCTCAGAAACCCGGTTTCTTCCCAAATTCTTCGTTAGCAACCGCAGAGCGTCGTATAAACGGGGTTTATTGATATATTTTGGTCTATACCGGAGCCACTCAATCTTTGGGATAAAATCGCTTGTTTTCTGTAGAATATTCCCAGGCGATTGCCTCCGGGTCTTTTTCGCGGCTCCACTGAGCAAACTCAGGCTTAAGTTTCCACTTGCCGATCGTAGTTGCGTGAACTTTGAACCTGCGGGAGAGTTCCGTTTGGGTAAAAGAGATTTTGAGTTTTTCAGGAGTCTTGGTTTGAGCAATGGGGAATAAATTTGGTTTTTTATCTTGTGCTTTTTCCCGATTTATGGGAGGCTCTTGAACAGCTATTGCCGCATTAAGTGTTTCGCTTGGAGTGACAGGTGGAGCTATTTGAAAATAATACAAAATTCCGCCTTGTTCTGTCACTTCAAAATCCGCTGCAAACTCAGAGGCTCGTTCGTCCAGATACTCTTGAACCTTTTCTCCGGGGAGTTTTGCATTCATCGCCAAATCCAAAGCCGTAACTCGCCCTTGATTTTCCTTGATTAACTTGTAGAAAACCGAGTCTAAATGAGCGAGTTTGTGTTTTTGTTGCTGCTGGTAGAGCCTCCAAGCCCAAGCAATGCCCGCTGTGGTGGCGATCGCCCAAAACATCGTTCCCGACTCGAAACTGGCAACCGCCGTCAAGGAAATAGGCAAAAGCAGGGTAAGATATCCCCAAATGCTTCCCTTCTTTAGGTTATTGCTGTTTTTGACCATAGTTCCTAAACAGGTACGTAGTTTAGCTTAGTAGAGCGTGTCCGAATTCCGCGAAAGTTTTTCGACAGTCGATATATCGGCTAATCGCTGACGCACTCTACGACAAAATCCCACAATCTACTTTTTTTGTAACCGAGGGTTCATGTACTTTTTTCGCAAACAGATTACCATCCTACTGATATTTGTTGCTTGCTGTACGCTGACGATTAGTTGCAGCAATAGTCGAGCTGTCCAGTGTACTAAATTTACTGAAATTGTCAACAAAGGCAACGCTCTCATTGATGTTAATAAAGACAGCAACGATGCTGCAACGACCGACAATTTAGCTAAAAATTTGAACCTGATAGCGAATGAACTTGAGGATCTGCGAATAACAGATAAAACCCTCAAAGAAATTCAGGAGCCATCGGTTAAATCTTTCCAGGAAATTAGTCAAGCACTCGGCGACATAAGCAAAAGTCTTCAGGCTGGAAATCTCGCTTCTACAAGTATAGAAGGTCGAGAGCAAATCCAAACAGCTCAAGCAGATATTATTAGAGCAGGCCAACAGGCCAATCAAGCAGCCGCAAATCAAGACGCTTTGACTAGCAAACTGATTAATTATTGTAAGAGCGATCGCTAAAGGCTAAGAGTTTTGAGTTTTGAGATGGCCACGCGAACCCCAACAACCCACGAGGGGTGAATGAATTTGAGGAATGCGTCGCCTTCACCTACTATCTACCCCTTTGCAATTACCCAATTTTTAGTGATGAATTTCTAGATTCAAAATATAGCGGCCGAGTTGTACTTTCTCCGACCACAACTCGTATTCTAACTGCAAGTGTCCGGGTTCCGGCTTTCCTGTCAGCGTCAAGTTGCGGGTGAAGTTGCGGAGTCGCAACTGTTCGGGAGTCGCCAGCGATTCGCCCTGAAGCCAATAACGGCTCAGGCCGTACATTCCTCGTTCCCAGCAGTGGCGGTAACTGTATTTGCCGTTTCCTTGCATAGTCATAATGACTCGATAGGGCGAAACTTCTAGCCAGAGCAACCGGGGTTTTGTAGTTGGGGGCAAGATTGTAACTTGCTCGGCAGATTCGTCCGAGCCGTCGGAAAATTGCCGATCGATTATTGCTGGTTCGTGTAACAACAAGTGAAAGCGATCGCGGTCTTTTTGATAAAGTGTACCAGCGGTTTCAACAACTGACCACAATGGTAAATCTGTGGATACCAGCGATAAACTTACAGGCTTGCGGTGATGCGTCAGCATAAACAAAAGTGTAGGAGTTGTTGTGGATCGGGGGGGTTTGAGATTTGAGATTTTAAGCTTTAGATTTTAGATTTTAGATTAGCTGGGTTCCAAATTCCGGAGCTTTTGCTTAAAAAAATGAAAAATCTACAACTCGCAATCGAAAATCTAAAATTGTTTAGTCACAATTGAATCATCTGGTCGATAACTGAGAGCTAGACATGAAATCTAAGTATATACACGGATAATATGGGTGAAATTAAAGTGAAATCCGTACTGCTGCGTCCGCACTCCTGTGTCCTCGATAACTGACAGCGGAGTCTCCGGGCGAGTTTAATCAGCTTTTAAGTTAACCGGACACATTGGGAAAAAACCCGCAGGCCGTACAAACGACGACTGACTTAGGACTGGGAAAAAGGTAGGATAGCTAACGCCATCCAATCCTAGTTTATCTCAATGCAAGCTGACATTATAACTACTACGCTTCTTGACAAAAGCCAAACTTTAAGCATTCAAAAACCGACATCGGGCTTGTCGCTGGTGGGGAGGATTCGAGTTCCGGGCGATAAGTCAATTTCTCACCGAGCTTTGATGTTGGGTGCGATCGCCCAAGGTGAAACTACTATTGAGGGACTACTCCTAGGGGAAGACCCCCGCAGCACGGCTAAATGTTTCTCGCTCCTGGGAGCCAAAGTTTCTGAACTAAACGCGGAACGGGTGACAGTCCGGGGCGTCGGAATTGGCGAGTTAGAGGAGCCTGTGGATGTCTTGGATGCAGGTAATTCCGGCACAACGATGAGGCTGATGTTGGGAATTTTAGCGTCTCATCCGGGGCGTTTTTATGCAGTAACGGGTGACAGTTCTTTGCGATCGCGTCCCATGTCGCGCGTCATTAAACCGCTACAACAAATGGGAGCGCAAATTTGGGGTCGAAAGAGCAATTCTTTAGCTCCTTTAGGGATACTCGGACAGCAGTTAAAACCGATTCACTACCATTCTCCGATCGCCTCGGCTCAAGTTAAATCTTGCATATTGCTCGCCGGTTTGATGGCAAGCGGAGAAACTACAGTCACAGAACCCGCCCTGTCGCGGGATCACAGTGAGCGGATGCTGCGAGCGTTTGGAGCCCAATTGAGCGTCGATCCAGAAACTTGTAGCGTGACAGTTACTGGGCCGACACAACTGCAAGGGCAGAATGTGATTGTACCGGGGGATATTAGTTCGGCGGCATTTTGGCTAGTTGCTGGGGCGATCGTCCCCGGTTCCGAGCTCGTAGTCGAAAATGTCGGCGTTAACCCAACTCGTACAGGCATTTTGGAAGCTTTGGAGATGATGGGCGCCGACATTGAACTGCATAATCAGCGAGAGGCCGCCGGAGAACCTGTAGCGGATATTTTGGTTCGTAGTTCCGGCCAATTGCGGGGATGCACCATTGCGGGCGACTTAATTCCCCGACTGATTGACGAAATCCCGATTTTGGCAGTAGCGGCGATCTTTGCGTCCGGTACTACAATAATTCGAGATGCGGCCGAGTTGCGAGTCAAAGAGAGCGATCGACTGGCCGTGACTGCTGCGGAACTCAACCGCATGGGAGCCCAAATTTCCGAGTTACCCGACGGTTTAGAAATTACCGGGGGAACTCCTTTGATCGGTGCGGATGTTGACAGCTACACCGACCACAGAATAGCGATGAGTTTGGCGATCGCAGCGCTCAACGCCACAGGTATTACTAACATTCACCGGGCAGAAGCTGCTGCCATTTCCTACCCCGACTTTACCGCCACTTTGCAACAAGTTTGCCATCCCAATTGAGAGCGGGAGAGTTGGAGAGAGGGAAAGGGAGGAGTGGGAGGAGTGGGAGGAGTGGGAGATTAGGAAGGAGATCAGAGACTGGGAAAAATCCTCTTTCTTCCTTTTTCCTGACATCCGTTACATCCCGTACAGTGCTCGTTGCCGAACTTCCCTCTTCCTTCAACATCCGGTTAAGAATCCTTACCTACAACTTGTTCTTTTAAAGAATCAATTTCCGTTAACAACTCTTGGCGATCAGAAGCCTTGAGCAGATAGCGATAAACAAACCAACCCGTATATCCCATACCAATCAACTCAAAAATTGGAGCTACCAAAGGGACATCATTAAGAGCACCTAAAACTCCCAGCATTACCTTAATACTAATACCGCCTGCTAGAATTAAACCAACAGTTATGAGGGGCTTTTGGTAGTCAGCAAAAAAATTAGAGAGATAGGCGGGAAGTTCCGACAAAATTGTAATAACTTGGTCTTTAATATCTTGGAACTGGCTGGTCGGTGTTTCTGTGGTTGTCACTGTAGTCATGACCCCCGGTTTGTCCTCCACCAGATCTACTGTCACCACTTCAGTGATTGTTTGTGTCTCGTCCGAAAAGTTAGCTTGTGTCATTGAATACTTCCTCCGTTGTCAGGTAAAATTGCAGGCTGTGAATTGCTGCCAGTATAATTGTCCGGCAATTAGCACAGCATCCGCGCTGCAGGGACTAATTGATGAGACTAAGGCAGAGTTTCACAAATTGCAAGCAAAAATAACGATATGACTTGATTTTAAACAATTGCCTTCGCTGCCAAATCGGTCTTTTGACTCATTTTTTCACTTGAGCGAGGTCGATTTGATTCGGGCAAGGGCGTCCTTGTTCAAAGTCGGTGATATTGCCGATCGTGGTTTCGGCGATATTTTTCAAAGCTTCCTCGGTGAAAAAAGCTTGGTGTCCGGTAATCAGGACGTTGGGGAAAGTCAGCAAACGCTGAAAAACGTCGTCTTGGATGACGTGATTTGACAAATCTTCAAAAAACAAATCCGTCTCTTGTTCGTAAACATCTAAACCGAGGTAGCCAATTATACCAGACTTTAGTGCTTTGGTAACAGCTTTAGTGTCAATCAACTGACCGCGGCTGGTATTGATCAGCATCATCCCCGGTTTCATTTGCTCGATCGCCTCTGCACCGATCAAATGGTAAGTTTCCGGTATCAGCGGACAATGGAGACTGACAATATCAGAGGCGGCGAATAGTTCCGGGAGTGCGACGTATTCCATGCCTATGGCGAGGCAATCTGGGTTTTGGTAAACATCGTATCCCAGCAGGCGACACCCGAATCCGTGCAGAATTTGGGCAGTAATTGCGCCAATTCTCCCTGTTCCAACGATTCCCACCGTTTTGCCATGAAGGTCAAAACCCAATAGGCCATCTAGGGCGAAATTGCCTTCGCGGACGCGGTTGTAAGCCCGATGGATTCTGCGGTTGAGGGACAAAATCAGAGCGACTGCGTGTTCGGCTACTGCGTAGGGAGAATAAGCCGGAACTCGGAGGAGAGTTAGATCTAAATCCTTCGCTGCTGCTAAATCGACGTGATTGAATCCGGCGGATCTCAGGGCAAGCAAGCGGACGCCTTTTTCGGCAATGCGGAGCAGCGTTTTCGCGTCCAAGGAGTCGTTCACGAACGCGCAGACTGCCGGAAATCCAGCAGCCAAAACGCTGGTTTCCAGGTTCAGACGCGGTTCAAAAAAAACTAAATCGTGTTTGCCGCCGACATTCGCTGCTTCCAGAAATGTGCGATCGTAGGATTTGGTGCTGAATACGGCTACCTTCATGATTTTTGCCTGCAAACCCATTAATAGTTGGAAATTCTTTCCCGATCAACTCTAAATTTTACTAGAAAGCCGTTGCCCAAAACAACCCACTTTCCATGAGAAATATTGAATTTTGCAATGAGGCATCTATGAATCAACCAGATTTTTAGCCGTAAGGCAAATCCTGCTTATTTTTTTGAGTCTAATTGCTTAGACTGTAGTAAAGGGCGAGCGTTAATTGTTATTTTTTAGGAGAAAGTAAGATGTCTAAACAAATCAAAACTCAAATTTATCAAATTTTAGAAAAATCCGATATCGGCAATTTATACAGTTTAGCAGACGATATTGTTATCACTTGTTTGATTGTGATAAACGTCGCCGCTTTTATTGCTTCTACTTCACCCATATTGTCGCAAGAACAAAAGTTGATTTTGGAAAACATCGAAATTGCTTCATCCTTAGTATTTACAATAGAATATCTTTTGAGGCTGTGGGTGTGCACAGTCGATAGCAGATATAGCCACCCGCTTTGGGGAAGATTGAGATACGGTCTTACACCGCTAAGTCTGATTGATTTAATTTCAATCCTACCGTTTTACTCATTGCTGTTATTTCCTAATTTAAGCTTCGTTAATTTAATTCGTCTACTGCGCTTGTTGCGGTTGCTAAAAATGAGCCGTTATTCAGAGTCACTCAGAACTCTAGGAGCAGTATTGTACGCTAAAAAAGAGGAGTTAATTGCCACTGCATTTGCAGTCTTTATTCTGTTAATATTTGCCTCTAGCGTCATGTATTTTGTTGAAAATGAGGCGCATCCAGAAACTTTTGCGAGCATCCCCGATGCAATGTGGTGGGGAGTTGTGACCTTAACTACTGTCGGTTACGGTGATATTTATCCAATCACTCCTTTAGGGAAACTTTTAGGAGCAATATTAGCATTTTTGGGAATCGGAATTTTTGCGTTACCTGCAGGGCTCATTGCTGCGGGTTTTTCCGAGGAAGTCCAAAGGAGAAAGCACGAAAAAATGGCGACAAATTTACAGCAATCTGCTAATTACCAATCGGTCAAAATGCTGGCGGAAATCGAGGTCGGGTTTCAAAAAAAACAAAGTGCGATCGCGCTTCACATCGAAAGTTCATCCGAGTTGATGAAAATGTGTGTTTTAACGGCGAAACAGAAGTTAGGGGATGATTTTAAAAATGAAGAAATTATTCGCGATTTAGCTATTCATTTTTATAATGAAGCAGTTAGCAAATTCGAGCTTTAATTACAGATATATATTGCCTGTTATTGCGACAGAAGCGTTAGCAGAGCAAGCCGAAGGAAAGCAATCACTTGCAGTTAGGACCGCTTTATGTACAGCACTAATGACTAATGGCTAATTACCAGTCTGGTGGCAAATTGTAATATTCAAGAGTCGATCGATCTTTTAGCAATTCTTGCGTTTCTCGATCGACCTGAATCTTACCGTCAGCCAAAACTAACGCCCTTTGAGTCGTTTTCCCGATCCAATTCAAATTGTGGGACGCGATCAAAATTACCTCGATCGGCAATTGGGACAAAACCTTAGCCAAGTGACGCCGCCAGGAGGGATCGAGTCCGTTGGTCGGCTCGTCTAAGATTAAAATTGCCGGCTCTAATGCTAAAATTGCTGCCAAGGCTGCTAACCTTCTTTGACCTCCCGAAAGTTCATGGGCCGAACGGTTGGCAAATTCTACTAAACCAAATTCGTCTAATAGGGCTAAAGCTCGATCGCGCGCAACTCCAGGCGGCACTCCATAATTGCGCGGTCCGAACATGACATCCTCTAAAATAGTCGGCATAAATAGCTGGTCGTTAGCATCTTGAAAGCAAAATCCAATCTGCCTGCGCGCCTGCGATAAA
>NZ_JAUBQR010000003.1:0-12952 GCF_036701385.1 Microcoleus sp. Pol12B4
GGAAAATAAGCAAAAGCAGTCATCAAACAAAACCTCGCCGCCGCAATATTTTGAGATGGTATTTGGTGCGTAATGTCAATGACTTTTAACTGCGGGTTAATTTGGGCGATCACACCTTTCATCACTCCTGCATAAACATCGCTTAATCCAAAATCCGTCAGTAGAGTTATAATTTTATTTTTAGACATATATCGAAAGGTAAGAATATGGTAGGGCAGTGGGAAAATTTTCTGCAAAACTTGGGAGAATGGCACGGTTCCTTCACTCAGCTATCAACGCGAGGAGAGGTACTTAAAGATATTCCTAGCATTCTTTCTCTCGAAGGTTTCAATGACAACAAAACTGTGCGATTAAAACTCCGTCGGTTTTACCCAAATCCCAGCGGTGTCGGCGAACCGGAAGTCAACGAACTTGTTCGAGAATTTCAAGCTTTGGGACGAGATACCCTATTTTTTGAGAATGGAGCTTTTTCTCTGGGTACTATTCAACTAGCGCCTTTTTCTGAGTGCGGTGCCGAGTTGGGTTTTATCTACAATTATCGCCGGTTGCGCTTCCCTATGATCTACAATACCGACGGCAATTTATCCAAACTTACCTTAATTCGGGAAAAGCAGTTTGATAAAAATGTCCCAGAACGTCCGCATTTAACTGTTGAGGATTTGCTGGGAGAGTGGCAGGGTGAAGCCATGACAATGTATCCAGATGGGCGTTCTCCTGACATTTATTCCACCAAAATGCAATTGCATTTAGAAAGTAGCGATCGCCTAGTGCAGAAAATTACTTTTGGCAGTAATGCTACTGTTATCACTTCTAGCGCCAGCATTGACGGTTCAGTTCTGCACTTTAACGAAGGTGCTTCGCCCGTGCAAGTTGTGCTCCTTCCTGACGGCGGTTCTTGCACTTTACCTGTTAAGATTGAATCCAGAAAACCTATATTTTTCGAGGCTGGTTGGTTAGTAGAACCTGACTTGCGGTTTCGGATGATTCGCAGTTACAATGATCGGGGTGAATGGGTAAGTTTGACTTTAGTTACTGAACGCAAAGTTAGTCATTAATTAGTAGAGGTGGCTTCACCAACACTCTTTAATTTCCACCAAAAACCTACATAAACCCGCCCCCATTTATGGCGGACGAAAGTTTATGCAGCAGCGAATTTTATTCGCCGGACTTTGTTTCCTGGGTTTGCGATTGAATCACGGCACTCCAGTCATCATTATTAACAGCAGCTTCCAAATCCTTAGCGCGCTCGCCGTCACTTTGGACTGCGGTTTCTAACTCTTTGGTAAGAGTGGAATCTGCCATTGCTTTGCGTAATTTAAGCTTCTTTTCTTCATAAGCTTGTTGTTCCTCTGCAGACATTGCCGATCGCGCAGCTTGGCCTACTGTACTCGCCCACATTTCGCTTTCAGCACCGTTTCCAGGTGGAATGCTTCCGAGTTCGGCTATCCAAGCATCCCGCAAACTTTCCATTTCTTCCCGCTTCGGGAATTTGAAAGTTTGCACGCGCAGGAAAGCACAATTTTCTGCGCCATTTTGGGCGATGTGACCGTTGATTGAAAGCAGGATATTTCGCGAATAACCGATAAACTGAGTGTTGCGGGAAGTGTCCATTACAGCGTAAACTCCGGCGACTTTCGCGTTAGTTACCATATCGCGCCATGTATCGATCAACATTACTTGCGTGCCGTCATTTTCTAATTCAGAAATAGTGGCTGCTGCGCTGTGTTCTGAGTCGGAACTGTATAAAAAGTTGTGCAGTCCTTCATGGGCGACAGGTACGTTTTGATGTTCAATTGCTACGTCTCGATCGGCATTCACTTGATTAGCTTCCATAAAACCCAATTCCTCAAAAAATGTCAACTTTACTCGTTAAATCCCACTTTCAGGGGCCGGCTTTCCGGCCCACCCCACAATAAAGTTCTGTTTGTGGAACAGTCCGGAAAGCCTGTTCTATTGTTTTTTTGCCCTTCTATACTTAACTTGCGGCAATTTGTTGCAATTCCTCGTCAGTTAATTTAACTTCCAGCGCCCGCACAGAGTCCTCAATACTCGATACTTTGGTCGCACCGGGAATCGGAACGATACAGGGCGATTGAGCCATTAACCAAGCTAATACTATACAGTAAACTGAAACGTTTTTTTCTGCGGCTAATTTGGCGATCGCGGGTATATCTTGCAAGCTGGTGACGCGGCGGCTTCCTCCCAAAGGACTCCAGGGAAAAAATGTCAGTTTTTCGGTTTCGCAATATTCCAGAACGCCGTCTGATTCCGGCTGTCTGTGCCACGGATTGTACTGATTCTGTACAGAGACAATTTCTACTGTATCGCGGGCACGTTTGATCTGCTCTACAGAAAAGTTGGACACTCCAATAAATCGAATCATTCCTGCTTCTACTGCTTCTTTTGCGGGTGCTAGGGCTGCTTCAATGGTATAAGCGGGATCGGGCGAGTGATATTGCCAAAGGTCGATCGGTTTCTCGCCACCCAATGCTTCAAAACTTTCGCGAATTGTCTGGCGCAAATGATGGGGATTGCCGTTGCGCGTCCATGCACCTTGAGGCCGCATTAAGCCACCTTTAGTGGCGACAGTAACGGCCCGAGTATCTCCGGTGTACTGTTCCAAAGCTTTGGCAATCAGTTGCTCGTTGTGGTGTTTGTCGGATTCATCTTGGCAGTAGGAATCTGCGGTGTCAATTAGGGTGACACCCAAATCGAGGGCGCGGTGAATTACCGAAATTGATTGCGATTCTGGCGGCCGGCTGCTTAAGGACATTGGCATACCTCCAAGACCGATCGCGCTGATAGTAAAATTACTGTTACCCAGTTTTTTTCTTTTCATTGGTTTGCCTGCGTTTGCGTGGTTTATTCCCAGTTTACCTTTCAAGGATAAGTTGAAGTCTTAAATTTATTTAACTATCTAAGTAAGTAGAAAAAAAAATTAGATAAGCTGTTGGATCTTGAAAATGTATATTTCAATTCCCTATTACCCTTATGTCAAATCTTCTCCCTCTCAAACATAATAAGCAATCTAGATGTGCAGCAGCTTACCTACCTACTTAACTAGCTGGAAGCGCTGGTGTAAAAGCGGAGTGCAAATTGCCAGAAGTAGCGGGAGAAAAATAACAGCCCGATCGCCAATATTCCCGCCCCTGCCATCCAAACGATTTCACCTCTCCCCAGCATGGCTTCTGCTGGCACAGTCGTCAAGAAGGCAACGGGAACTACGAAAGTGAAGAAAAACCGATAAGCTACTGGATAAGCTGCCATTGGAAATCTACCCGCTTCTAACAATCCTTTGAGGACTTCGGTAACATTGTAAATTTTGACAAACCAAATGCTGGTTGCCCCTAACATAAACCATATACTGTAAAGAGTAATAGTTCCGAATAACAGCGGTATTGCTGTTAAAAAATAGTTGCCGATTTCTACTCCCAACTTGTTAGCAGCGTACAGCAGCAATACCGTGCCGAAGATTAAATCTGGGATTCCCCAAGGCGAAACTGTGTTTGCAGATAGCCAGAATTGGGAACTGATGGGTTTGAGGAGTACGAAATCGAGAGTACCTTGCTGCACCCGATCGACAATACGGCTGAGATTAGGTGCTAGAAACGTTGACGAAAACCCCTGCAAAATCGTGAAAATGCCGAGTACAACTAAAGCCTCTTCCCATGAATAGCCGGCAAACCTGTAGTCGGTACGGTAGAACAAAAACAGCCCAAACAAGCTGCCCGCAAGATTTCCGAGGCTGCTGAGGGTCGCGAGGACAAAGTTGATTCGGTATTCTAGTTCCGCTGCGATCGCCGCACCCCAGAACAATTTCAGTACGTGCAAATATCGTCCCATGTTTGTCGCCATTTTTTGCCCTGTAAATACTTAAATTCCCATATTTTAAAGGTTGTGTGAAGTTAACTGCTGTATGGGCTGCTCATTTAACTATAATTTAAAATTATTGATACCGCTTACTTAATGAGTTTTAATTACAAAAAATATTAAGTTATTTAACAATATTTAAATAAAAATTACAAAAATTAATTTAAGTCAAGATTAAACCCATAGATTTTGTTTGGCAATTATTAAGCATAATTCATGTTTTAACACAAAGAAATGCTTGATTGATTGGAAATACTAATATGTTACAACTCTTAAAATTATAAATTTTTCAAAAACATCTAGCCATACTCAAAGGGAACACTTAGGATGGGGCATACGTACTGAAAAGCAATACGTAATCAGCGATGCGTAATTATACGTACAAAAGAGGGTGCGAGAAATTGACTTAACTAACAACACGTAAGGAAAAAAAGACATGGATGCTTTAACATTATCGAGACTGGGCGTTAAGCACACCAAGAGTGCAGTGGCCGAATCGCTGCGGATCAATACAGGATACGACGTGACGAGCCCAGTAACTTTTTACGGAATCGTCAATGAGCGTTGCAATGTTAAATGCCGTCAGTGCGAATATTGGCGACTTAAAGAATATAAAGACGAAATGACAATCGAAGAATGGCAAAATGCCCTCTTGAGCGTCAAAGAATTTGTGGGCGAATTTTCAATCAACTTTAGTGGCGGCGAACCTTATATTAAAAAAGGTTTTCTAGACTTACTGACCTTTGCGAATAAAAATGGCATTCACGCCGGCGTCACCACCAACGGCTATTGCATGACCAGGGAAAATGCAGCCAAAACCGTCGCTGCTCGTCCTTTTAATGTGAATATCTCCGTTGACGGACCGAATGCAGAACTGCACGATTATTTGCGCGGTCAACCGGGATTGTTTGACAGACTTTCTAAAGGAATCGGTTATCTGCGCGAAGAACAAGAAAAACAGAACGTCCTGTTTCCGATCAACATCAAACCGACAATGAACCGACTCAATTTCCGCCACCTCCCGGAAATAGTCACTTGGGCTCAGGGAATTGGGGCGACGACGGTGAACTTCCAACCAGTCAACCGCTGGACGCCAGAAACATACGAGGAATTGTGGATTGAAAAAGAAGACATCGAGGAATTTTCACAGATAATCGAGCGCCTAATTGAAATGAAGCATAACGGTGCTCCGATTATGAACAGCGATGAAGTGTTGCGATTGATGATTCCTCACTTTGCGGAAGAAAAAGCTCCTGATTCAACTCGTCCTTGTCGCGTTGGACTGCGGAATTACTGGATTGATACGCGGGGTGATGTGAAATTGTGCGATGAGTTTCCCGTGATTGGCAATGTGAAAAACGCCAGCGCCCGCGAGATTTGGTACGGCGAAAAAGCTCAGGAAGTCCGCCGCGATACTTTGAATTGTGGTAAGCTTTGTCTGATTACTTGTGTCTCGCAAAAAACGATTTTGGATAAGGTAAAAATGGGGATGAAATTATTAAAAAATTGAGGTCTGATCAGTGTTAATATTGCTTGTCTTCATGATGGTGACCGGGTTTGAGCAGAAACCCGGTTTTTTGTTTGATGAATTGTATTCCCGTTCGGTTTTGCTAAAGGACAGGGCAATGCCGTTTCCTTACGAATACAATGTTTTGTATCAGTCCTAGGGTCGGTGAAGGTGAAAAATGATTGCACGGCAGCCTTTTACTATTGACTGTCACGCACCGCTTTACCTGGGCAATATTTTTCTTACCAGTGGCAGGATTCTGCGGGATATTTTTCTTGCCAGTGGCAGGATACCCCGTATCAGCAGGCCGAATATTAAACCGCAAAGCAAACTCCAGATAATCGTGGGGGTGAAGGGATGAAGCGGGAGGGAAAAATCTGGTTGCCATTTAAGGGGTGTATCTTTGATTAGGAGATAGCTGGTCCAAAAGATTTGTCCGCCTCCGATCGCAGTTCCGACAAAAAAAGATGATATTCTCAAGTTGGCGAGATCGCTTTTTCTCTTTGTCTTCGTTTTTCCTGCCGATTTCCATTTTTTCCCGATCGCACTCTTCCTACTCTTGTTCCTTTTGCTTGTATAATTCTATTTATTCGCGCTGACGTTCCTTCTATTCCTGTTCCCGTTTCAATTCCACCTATTCTATTTCCTCCCTCCCACGAATTGTGGATATTGTCTGCTAGAACAAATCTTGATTGACAAGCAGGTAGTTTAAGTATTTTTCAACTTAGATTTGATATTTCGGCGCTCACAAACTCAGGAACTTCGGCAAAAACACCAATTGCCGCCTTCAATGGAAAAACTTTGGATTTTAGGATAACTTTCGATATAATAATTTTCGGCATTAATATCAACAGTATTGCTGTATCCTCGCAATTGCGGCAATTCTTTAGCACCATCAAATAGTTTGGTTCGGATTTCAGCTAACCATCGCTTTAACTTCGCGAGTTAAATTTCTCTATTTGGTTCCGCTTCTATTTAAGTGAATTCTGGCAGCTTTATTTATAATTAGCTGGCTATTTGCGGACCTAGGCAATCGACTTTTCCATACCAAAAAGGGGATCGCCTGCGCGTTGAGAAAAAGACATAAAGTGCGATCGACCTTCTAAACCACATATCGCCCCTCTCATTCCACTCAGGGCGATCGCCGCATCACCTATAATTTTAATTAACATCCTGTCCCTCTCTTAAGCAGGGCTGGGGGGACAGGATGGAAGGGGAAACGAGACTTAAAGCGATCGATAAACGCGATAGTTAATTTCAGGGAAAATATTATCAATCTCCTCAACCTTCTCCAACCAACCCGAATCCACTTTCCCTTCTTTCACTTCATCGTAAAGCTTGTGAAAGCGCATTAAGTGCGATCGAGTCCGGCGGACTGCATAGGGCACCATCGTTCCTGTACGCATGATAAATGCCCAGTCAGAAGATTGAGCTAGCAGCACTTCCCGCGCCGCCTGGTTCAAAGCGCGCCACTGCAATTCATCCGCAGGTTCCATGCTTCCCAATTCAATCATCCGTTCCGCAGCTTTGTGCAAGTGCGGGTAAATCCAAGCATTAGTATCGTTGAGCCAATACTCGTGGAAACCCCGGAAACCCCAGCTAGACTGAGAGGGGCGGCACACTTGCTGAGTCGGATTTCCCCGCAAATAATCGGCTAAGTGCGTCATCTCGTAAGTATTTTGGTCGTACCAACTCTTGCGGAACAGGTAATCTAAGAACCAAGGCCCTTCGTACCACCAGTGACCGAAAAGTTCCGCATCGTAAGGCGAAACAATAATCGGCGGACGCTGCATAATGCCGTTCAGGTGCTCGACTTGCCGTTCCCGGTTGAAAGCAAAGTTGCTGGCGTGTTCGGCTGCTTTTTCCCTTGCCCAGTAAGGATCGTACAACTGTTTATCGCCTAAACCCAATCCGCGACCGGTGATTTTGTGATATTTAATCCCGGTATTTTTCCGCTGGCCGTTGGGCATGATGTAGGGCTTAATGTAATCGTAGTCAGCTTCCCAGCCCAAATCTTTGTAGAATTCGCGGTATTCGGCAGCGCCTGGATAGCCGACTTCGGAAGACCAAACCTGCTGCGAGGATTCGTGATCCCGGCCGAAGGCTGCGACTCCGCATTCGGTGAAAATCGGGGCGTAGCTGCCGTAGCGGGGACGCGGACGGGCGTAGAGGATGCCGTGACCGTCTGTGAGAAAGTAGCGGAGGCCGGCGTCGGCTAACATCCGTTCTAAGCCTTCATAGTAGGCGCATTCGGGCAGCCAAATTCCTTTTGGTCGGCGGCCGAAGTTTGCTTCGTAGTTGTCGCAAGCTACTTGAATTTGTGCCCAAACTGCTTCGGGGTACATTTTCATCAGCGGTAGGTAGCCGTGGGTGGCACCGCAGGTGATGATTTCGAGGTTGTTGGTATCTTGGTGTTCTTTGAAGGCTTTGACTAAATCTCGATCGTACTTTTCCCAAAAGTTGCGGACTTGAGAGAAATGGGCAGCGTAATGTTCGGCTAAATAGCGGAGGTGGCCGTTTCCGCTGTTGTGTTCGATTTCGAGATCGGCTAATTCTTCGAGTTTAGCCAAGTGGTCGTCGAAGCGGTCTTGCAGCAAGGGGTCGCGCAGCATGGCAACCAAGGGCGGCGTCATGCTCATGGTAATTTTAAAGTCGATGCCGTCGCGCTTGAGCCCTTCAAAGACTTGCAGCAGGGGAATGTAGGTTTCTGCGATCGCCTCAAACAGCCATTCTTCTTCTAAAACGTAGTCGCTTTCGGGGTGGCGGACAAAAGGCAAGTGGGCGTGGAGAACGAGTGCGAGGTAGCCAATAGTCATAAAAAAATTCGGTAAGTGGGAAACGAGCGTGTCTTTAGACCTGAGAGGGAAACGGCTAGGCGGTTTTAACCGCCGTGAATCTTTCCATTACACGAGGATTGCTAGATGGGAGTGTACTTTTGTAATGTACTTTCAGTGGGACAATTACCACATCCAAAGTCGCAACCAGCGATCGCATAATGTTTGCTCCTTTATGAGCCTCTATGAGAGGGGTAATGTTAGCTTGCGCCTTCGTTAACAGCCGGTACTATATCTAGGAAACTGATTTAACCCAATAAGTCTGTTTAATCCTAAATTTCGCTTGGCAAGGAACTAGCGAGAGCATTCCCTGGTAGGTCTTTAACTCTTACCGTTAACGTAGTACGCAGGTACGCCTCTGGTCAACTATTGTTTAAGTCTTAGGCCCGAAGCAAGCGTGTCTTGAGATCTGGGTAGTTGACAGTGATTTGGATGCCGTAGTTATTAACTGACGCCAGTTAGGCACAGCTTTAAAATATTTTAAGATTTTAGGCTGAAACGGGACTCAGAAAATGCCGTGTTTTTTTAATGACCTTTCTCTAACAAACTAAATGTCAGCAAATTCTGATTTTCTGCTTGTTGTCGGATTAAGCCTGCTGCTGTTTGAGAGTCTACTGCCTTTGAGAAAAAGAATCCCTGGGCGTACTCGCATTTTAACCCTTTGAGTATAGATAGTTGCGAGGCTTCTTCGACTCCTTCTGCTACTACATCCATGCCTAAATTGTGGGACAAAGTAACTATCGACCGCACAATTTCGGTCGGATCAATCCCTCCTTTACTGAAATCGAACTCACCTCCCATCCTGCTAACAAAAGAGCGGTCTATTTTTAAGGTATTGGTGGGGAAGCGGTGCAGGTAGGAAAGCGATGAATAGCCGGTGCCGAAGTCGTCAATGCACAAGTGTATGTTTCGGGTTCTGAGCTGCACCAGCATTGCTGTTACTGATTCGGAATTTTCTATGAGTACGCTTTCGGTAATTTCTAGTTTTAAACTGCTGCCGTCGAGGTGAGTTTCTGCGAGAACTTGGTCGATGTATTCAATTAAATCTGGCTGAGAAAACTGTTTGACAGAAATGTTGACGCTAACGCTCAAGGGGGGGGTGCTGGGAAATACCTGCTGCCACTGGCGGATTTGGTGGCAAGCTGTGCGAAGTACCCAGCGGCCCAGGGGTACGATCAAGCCGGTTTCTTCGGCGATGGTGATGAATTCGCCGGGGGAAACTAAGCCGCGTTCTGGATGCTGCCAGCGCACTAGGGCCTCAAAACTGGTAATTGTGTTATTGGCGATCGACACGATCGGCTGGTAGTGAATAATAAACTGGGGCGCTGCGGATAAGGGAGGCAAGACTGATTCGGGGGATGGGGGAAATTCTTCTTCTTTGGCCGGCTCTCTAATTGATTCGATCGCCCGTCGCAGGTCGTTTTCTAGCTGCAACAGTCGCAAAGCGTGGGCGTGCATGGAACTGTTGAAAACTTCGTGTCGAGCTCTGCCGAGTTCTTTGGCGCGGTACATTGCAGTGTCTGCGTCGCGCAGCAGGGTTGTCGGTTCCAGGTATTCGCCAGAACTCAAAGCTATGCCGATGCTGGCGGTGATAAATACTTCGTGTCCGTCTAGAAGGATAGGGGATGTGATTTTCTTTTGCAGGCGGTTGACAATGGTGGTAGCTTCATGGATCCCCTCGATGTCTTCTAGCAACAGCACGAACTCGTCTCCTCCGAGGCGGGCCACTGTATCTCCGGGCCTGAGACAAGCTTCCAGACGCCGCGCTATCGATACTAGCAGTTGATCGCCGATGGCGTGGCCGAGGGAATCGTTGACTACTTTAAATCTATCTAAATCGAGAAACAGCACGGCAAACAAGTAGTCTTTGCGCCGTTTTGCCAGCCTCAGAGCGTGTTCCAGCCGATCGGTAAATAGCGATCGGTTCGGCAATCCGGTGAGGGCGTCGTGGAAAGCATCGTGCAGCAGTTGTTCTTCGGCGAGTTTGCGCTGAGTGATGTCATGACAGTTAATCACGATTCCCTTGACTGCGGGATCATACAGCAAGTTGGTGGCTACAGCTTCTACATAACACCAAGAACCATTGCGGTGGCGGACTCGGTACTCAACTGGACACTGGCTTCTTTTGGGGTTTTTTATAGCTTTGTGGAGGGTTTCGGCGATCGCGGCGCAGTCGTCGGGGTGAACTATTTCTAAGGCGCTGCGCCCGATCGCCTGGTGGGGCGCGTATCCTAAAATTCGCTTGACGGAAGGGCTGATGTAGCGGAAGATTCCTTCGGCGTCGAGAATGATCGTGATGTCTGTGGCATTTTCAATCAGCGAGCGAAATCGCTGTTCGCTTTGGCGCAGAGCTGATTCTGCTTGTTTGCGATCGCTGATGTCGAGGGCTACTCCGTCTATAATTACGTCGCCGTTTTCGTTTTTGGAAAATTTAGCGCTGTCTTGTACCCACTTGACCTCCCCAGATCTCAGAACGATGCGGTACTGGCGATCGCACGGCAAAAGACTCGCTCTCGATGCTGCTACCCTGCTGTCACACGAACTTTTGTCCTCTGGATGGATGATTTCGGTCAAGAGTTCCGGGTGCGCAATCACTTCTTCGGCCCCGAACCCAGTAACTTCGCGCACGCCCGGACTGATGTAGGGCAGGGACATTGTGCCATCTGGATGCAGCACGGTGCGGTAGACTGAGCCGGGAATGTTGGCTGCCATTGTGGCTAGCTGCTGCTGGATGCCGCAGACTGCTGCTTCGGCGCGCTTGCGTTCTGCAAGCTCGGTTTGGGCTTGTTGGTAGAGTTCGGCTTGGTGGATCGCGATCGCGCACTGATCGGCTATGGCTTTGAGTAGCGACAGTTCTTCTGCGCTCCAAGAGCGCGCCCGATCGCACTGATAGAGGCTAATTCCTCCCAAAAATGACTCCTGGTAGAGCAGTGGGGCGATCGCGACGGAGCGAAACCCTACCAACCCTGCTGATTCTTGCAGGGACGGACACAGGGTCGATAGCTCGTCGATAATCAGGGTTTCCCCGGCCGCGAGCCCCGATCTGTAGTGCTCGGCCACTTTGCAATTTAGCCCGACAAACCCTTCTCTGTCGGATGCTTTGCTGATGTAGCGAACTCTGATGCCGCCTTCAACATCTGGCTGCAAGATGGCGCAGGCGCTGATGTCTAGAGCTTCGTGCAGTTGATCTGCGGTGGTTTGCAGCACTTCGTCGAGTACAAGGGTGAAGCGCATGGCTTGGAGGATGCGGTTGATGATCGCTTCTCGCTGAGCTTGCCGCTGAATTTGGGTGACCGCTTCTTGTTGCTGGCGCCGCATTTTGTATTCTTGGAGCGATCGTTCTAAGACTGTTGGCAACCTAAACAGTCGCCCTTTTAATACGTAATCGGTCATTCCGGCTTTGAGGCACTCAACTGCCGCTTCTTCTCCCAAACTTCCCGTTATTAAAATCAATGGTATGTCGTGGTTCAATTCCTGCATTAATTTCAACACTTCTAAACCGTTGAAGCCCGGAAGGCGGTAATCGGACAGTACAGCATCGTACTTGCAATTTTGGAGCAGTTTTCTGCACTCTGTTGCTGTTTCTGCAGTGTCGTAATTAAAATTTACTCCCCCCGCTTCTAAGGCGAGCACTATTAATTCCATATCTTCGGCCATGTCTTCGATAATCAACAACTTTAATGTTGATTCCGCTACCAGTTTTAGTAGACAATTAGTCTGAGTTATATCTAACATAAGCTATGGGGGAGGTTTTAAATTGGTTATTCGTGTCGTTGCTAAATGTAATTTTTCTGACTAAGTTTGGTTAATATTATCTCAATATTTTTTGTTTTTAGCACAATCAATTATATTCTCTACTCTCAAGACCTTTATTTACCACAGGGAGTCTAGGGCTGACTGAACCAATGGGGGAGCATCCCTATTCTGTAAAAAGGTTTTTTTAGGAGTGCAAGCGTCTTGCACAGCAAAGCCTATATCTTTCGCTTCCATCCATCACAGGTAACACTCGTGTCAATATAAAATTCTCATACTCTCACCGATTGTGACTTATTTAAGTGTATAAGAGTTTTAAATTTAGAATTTAAAACTCTTATACACTTAACTTACGAATCTATATTACGGTTTGAGATTGTTTGCCCTAGTTTAAAGTAAAACGTGGCTCCTTGACTAGGTAGGCTTTCGGCCCAAACCGTGCCGCCGTGGCGGTGAATAATCCGCTGGACGATCGCCAAACCTATGCCCGTACCTTCAAATTCTCTCTGGGAGTGCAGCCTCTGAAAGGCTCCAAACAGGCGATCGGCATATTCCATCGGAAAACCCACACCGTTATCCTTGATAAAAATCGTTCCATCAGGTAGACCCTCAATAACTATTCTAGCCGGAGTGCGTCCGCGGCTGAACTTGACGGCGTTGCTAATCAAGTTGCTGAACACCTGTTGCAGCAAGGTTGGATCTCCCATTACCGTCGGCAAATTTCCGACGGCAAATTCAACGCTGTGGGGACTTTGGTTCGCATCTGCGACAGTTGGAGGTTTAGTCAATTTAATCGCATTTTGTACCAAACGGCTCAGATCGATCGGAATTTGCCTCAACTCGGTGCGAGTCACGCGCGACAGGGCGAGCAAACCGTCAATCAACAGGCTCATTTTTTGGCTGCTGTCTTCAATTACTTCCATATAGTGAACTATTTTGCGATCGCTCAAAGCCTCAGTTAATTCTAGCCGCTGCTTCAACGCTTCTA
>NZ_JAUBQR010000003.1:13052-52130 GCF_036701385.1 Microcoleus sp. Pol12B4
AATTACTTCCATATAGTGAACTATTTTGCGATCGCTCAAAGCCTCAGTTAATTCTAGCCGCTGCTTCAACGCTTCTACAAAACCTGAAATGTGTCGCAAAGGTGCGCGCAAGTCGTGGGAAACTGAGTAAGAAAAAGATTCTAATTCTTGATTTGCAGCTTCTAATTGCTCTGTGCGTTCTGACAAAGCTTGTTTTGTCTCTACCAACTCAGTGATATCGCGAGCAGTCCCAATTAAAGCATAAACCTCACCGTTGAGATTTCTCAGCGGAATTTTAAACGTGTCGAAGTAAGCATTGCCACCCGGTCTTACAAATTTTTCCTGGTAATGTAGAGTTTTGCCTGATTCAAAGACGTGCAAATTTTCCCGGCAAAATCGTTCTGTGAGTTCGCTGGGATAGCACTCAAAAATGGTTTTGCCCTGCATCTGCTGCCTGCTGTCGAAGCAGGAAAATTTGGCCAGGGGATGGTTGACAAAAGAAAAGCGCATATTGTCCCGTTCTACAACATAAATGTAGTCCGGCAAAGCATCAAAAAATGTCTCTAATTCTGCGGTACGCTGCGCGACTTGAGCTTCTAAAGTTTCGTTGAGTTCTTTGAGTTCAGCTTCTACTCGTTTGCGTTCGGTAATATCTTGACCAATGCCGATACACCTGCCGTCGGAAAGGCGAACATTTGCCCAAGAAATGTCGATAATTCGCCCGTCTCTAACTTTGGTTTTGAAGTCACTCCAGTTCAGATTTGCTGCTTGGATTTCATCCAATACGTATTGACGATATTCTGGCTGCGGATAAAATTCTGCCAAGATATCGCGGTCTTTGATTTCTGCCAAACTCCAGCCTAGCACTTGTTCCCAGTGGCGGTTTCCCCAGTTTATTTGACCGTTTTTATCTAAGAAGACGAGCATAATCGGCACGTTGTCGAAAATAGTTTGCAGCAGTTCTTTTTGCTGTTTTAATGATTCTTCGGCTTGTTTGCGATCGCTGATGTCGAGTACGGAACCGATAATTTGCCTCATTTGTCCGTCAGGGGTTCTTTTAAAGATTGTAGAGCGATCGTGCACCCAGCGCCATTCGCCATTTTTGTGTTTAATTCTGTAGTCTTTGTCATCCGTTTCATAGGGATTCCTGCTGTGTTTTAGTCGCTCCATACCTGTAATTAGCTGTAACAGATCATCGGGATGAACTAAGTTAGTGACAGCGTCTGTACCCAAATCTTGTAATTCTTGGGGAGTGTATCCCAGCATGGCTGTGAGGGATTCATTTGCATAAATATTTTTGTTTTCTACTGCATCGTAAATGTAAAGAAAGTTGGGGATAGTTGTCAGGATACTCTCTAAAAGTTGTTGATGTTTTTGCAGTTCAGATTCTGCCTGTTTGCGCTCGCTTAAGTCCAGTACAAAACTGACCCCTAACTGCTTCGTTCCTTCTAAAAATGTGCTGCCCAGCAGCACCGGAACGCGACTACCATCCGAGCGTATAAATTCTTTTTCAAAGGGAACAACCGTATTTCTAGCCTTCAGCTCGGCAACTTTTTCAGTATCTAAACGCACGTATTCTGGTGGTGTCATTTCTTGCCAGTTAACTCTTCCGGCAAGCAGCTCGTCCCGTGTATAATTTACCGAGTTTAAAAAAGCGGCGTTGGCATCTATAATGCTACCGTTAAGATCCCAAAAAATTAGGCCGATCAGGTTAGAATCAACTATGGCTTTAAATTTCGATTCGCTTTGTCGCAACTGCGATTCGACTTGTTTTAGTTCTGTGATGTCGCGGGCGATGGATAAAACAGTTTTTACTGAATTGTCTTCAGCAAACTCGGGAATGACTCGACAGTGGTAATGTTTTATGCCCTCGGGACTAGGAAACTCAAATTCTATGGTTTCTTGTTTGCCGTTGCCAAAAACTTTCACAAAAGTCTCGTCCCACAGGTCGCACAAGTGTGATGGCATTCCTGATTCTCTGTTGCTCTTGCCAATCAATTCTGCGGGGGGTTTTCCGGTTGCTGATTCTACTGCGTGGTTGATGTAAAGGTGGCGGAATTCTCGATCATACCTGGCGATGATATCGGTCGCATTTTCGGCTAGGGTGCTGAAAGCTTTTTCGCGTCGGTGCAGTTCTTCTTGAATGCGGTGGCAATCGGTTACGTCTCTACCCAAAGATAGGATTGAAACTACTGTTCCCGATTCATCTATGAGTGCAGAATTATACCATTCGCAGTAAATTATTGAGCCATCTTTGGTATAGTTGCGGTTGCGGCAAACGTTGCGGGTTTCTCTGCTTTCTAACAGTTGATTTGTGACGGCGCACACTTCCTCGAAGTCTTCTTGATAAACTATTGACCATTCGTGCCAGTATTTGCCAATTGCTTCTGCTGCACTCCAGCCAAATAGTTGTTCTGCCATTGGCGACCACCGTACTACCCGCAATTCCCTGTCCCACTCTATAACTGCCATTGGCGAGTTTTCTAGATGAAATTCCCGCCGCGAGTTGGCTTTTTTTATTTGAGTTTGAAGTTGCTGCCGGAGTTGCTTCGCCTCGGCCAAGCGGTCTCTGAGTTCCTGTGGGTTTGCTGAGCCGATGTTGGCAATGTGAGCAATGGTTTCTGCTGTTTGTTTTTCGAGTTCGTTCCAAGCGAGTTCGAGGGCTAATTCCGCCTGCTCTAGCTCAGTGATGCTGTTCTGAAACAGTGTGGCACTTTTAACTGGAATTTCACGCATAGTTTTGACACTTAGGCAAGTGTTACTTTTAGAATTCAAAATTAAAGCTTAAAAGTTAAAAATATGTAATTTCCTGTTAAATTATACATTTTTAATTTTTAACCTGTGCGTGGAGCCGATCGTTGGAGGCGGGCGGCGTTATTAAAAACTGCCAGTCAAAGAATTTGGGGTGCAGATTGATCGGCAATTGTAGTGGATCGGTCTAAAACTCTCTTGGGTAAGGGAAGGGTACGGGCAGGAGCTAGCCCTAAGTATATTTTTGCACAGAGTTGTTGTTTGGGGGCGATCAAAACGAGATAGGCGTGGCTGCGGGCTTGGGTCGATCGCCAATCTGTCGCAGGGCGTTGCCTATGCAGATCCCCATTTGTCTCAACTAAACACGCTTTCTCAAAGTCTGGCAGGGGTTTAAACCTGCCGAACTAAGGGTTTGACGCGCTTGCTGACACCAATGAAAATTCGCCTACCTACAAATAATCTCCAATCAGTTTGGTCCATAAAAAGCTAAAATAAAATCTAAAGTTATTCAGTCTTGTAGGTCGCTTATGACTGCTGCTGCACCAGTTAAAACTCAGTACGAAGCCATTATCGGTCTTGAAACTCATTGTCAATTGAGTACGAATACTAAAATTTTCTCCAGTTCTTCTACAGAATTTGGCAATGCTCCAAATACTAACATTGACCCAATTTGTATGGGGATGCCGGGAGTATTACCAGTATTAAATCAAAAAGTTCTGGAGTATGCGGTGAAAGCAGGGCTTGCTCTCAACTGCGAAATCGCACCTTACAGTAAGTTTGACCGTAAGCAATATTTCTATCCCGATTTGCCGAAAAATTATCAAATTTCTCAGTTCGATTTGCCGATCGCAACTAACGGTTGGCTAGAAATTGAACTGGTGGATGAGGCGGGAAATTCTACTAGAAAAAAAATCGGGATCACTCGCTTGCACATGGAGGAAGATGCCGGAAAATTGGTTCACGGCGGTAGCGATCGGTTGAGCGGTTCTACTTATTCAATGGTGGATTACAACCGCGCAGGTGTGCCTCTAATCGAAATTGTTTCGGAACCGGATTTGCGATCGGGCGCGGAAGCTGCCGAATACGGTCAAGAATTGCGCCGGATCGTGCGCTACATAGGTGTTGGCGACGGGAATATGCAGGAAGGTTCGCTCCGGTGCGACGTGAATATTTCGGTGCGCCCCGTGGGCAGAAAAGAGTTCGGCACGAAGGTGGAAATTAAAAATATGAACTCTTTTAATGCGATCGAACGGGCGATCGATTACGAGATCGAGCGGCAAATTCAAGCTGTGGAAAATGGCGAAACCATCGTCCAAGAAACGCGGCTTTGGGATGAAAACAAGCAGTGTACTTTCAGTATGCGGGTTAAGGAAGGCGCGAGCGATTACCGGTACTTCCCGGAACCGGATTTGCCTCCGATCAAAGTTTCGGCCGAGCAATTGCAGGATTGGAAAGCTCAACTGCCGGAATTGCCGGCCCAAAAGCGCAATCGCTACGAAACTGAGCTCGGTCTTTCTCCCTACGACGCGCGGGTGCTGACTGACGACAAAGCGGTGGCAGAGTATTTTGAAAAATCGATCGCCGCCGGTGCTGTGGCTAAACAAGCTGCCAATTGGGTGATGGGCGATATTACTGCTTATCTGAAAAATGAAAAACTGGCGATCGGAGAAATTCCTTTCCAACCGCAGGATTTAGCCGAACTGCTGGGGCTAATTGAGGCCGGTACGATCAGTGGCAAAATCGCTAAGGATATTTTGCCGGAGTTGCTGGCAAAAGGTGGTTCCCCTCAGAAGTTCGTTGAGAGCAAGGGTTTGATTCAAATTTCGGATACTGGGGCGATCGATCGAGCGATCGATGCCGTGTTGGCAGCCAATCCCAAGGAGCTCGAACAGTACCGAGCCGGTAAAACTAAGCTGCTGGGCTTTTTTGTCGGCAAGGTGATGAAGGAAACGGGCGGCCGAGCCGATCCCAAACTGACCAATGAGCTGCTGGTGGCGAAGCTTAACGGCCCAGGTTAAGCAGTAGTTAAGGAGTTCGTGTAGCGGATACAGCGGCGCGCGATCGGTTTTTCACTAGCTCGCCGCGCGATCGCCCTTCTCGCGAGATCGTAACTTTATAATTAATCTACATTTCTTTACAACATCTTCACGTTTGGGGGTGACACCCCTCATCCTAGTAGTGTTATATTGTGTTATGTAGATGCACCCTGATGGCAGAGAGAGTTACTTAGGTAGCTCTCTCTTTTTTTTGTCTTTTTTTTGCACGGACGTGAAAATACGGATGGGGGAGAGTGGGATTGGCCATACCGATTCCCGATTACAGATTACCGATTAGCAATTACCGCTTTGAGTCGATTAATATCAACTTTAGTTATTAACTAATTTTGACATTATGAGCGAACAAGCTAGCGAGTTAATCAAGCAGGGGATTTCGCAATATCAGGCGCGCCAATTTGAGGCGGCGCTGGGTTCTTGGCAGGAAGCGCTGGCGCTGTATCGCTCAATGAACGATAAGCGGCGATCGGGTGCGGCGCTGGGTAATATGGGCGTAGCTTACGAAGCGCTGGGAAATTATGCTCAGGCGATCGACTGCTACCAGCAGCATTTGGTGTTAGCGCGGGAAATTGGGGATCGCCGGGGCGAGGCAAATGCTTTGGGAAATCTGGGCAATGCTTGCTGTGCTTTGGAGGATTTTTCTGGTGCTATTGATTACCAGCAGCAGCGTTTGGCGATCGCGCGGGACACTGGCGACGGGCGCTCTGAATTGGAAACTTTGGGCAATTTGGCGCTAGCTTACGATGCTAAGGGAGATTTGCCTGGTGCGATCGAATGTTATCAGGAGCAGTTGTCGATCGCGCGCGCCAGCAAGGACGATCGCATTGAGCGCAATGCTCTCAAGAATTTGAAGCTTGCTTACAAGTATTTAGCAGATTACGAGAAGGCTAACCAGTACCGACAGCAGCAACTGGCGATCGTCCGCGAACTATTTTTAACTGATAAAAATAAGAGTTTTGTTCAACTTGCAGAAACAGTTGGTTTGAATCCAATTGAAGATTTTGCCGGGGCTAATTTAAGCGGTTTTGACTTACACTACACTGATTTTAACGGTGCGGATTTGCGCGAAACCAACCTCCGAGGCGCAGATTTGACTTTGGCCGATCTCAGCGGTGCTTTGCTGAGCGCTGCTATTTTAATTGATGCTAATTTGTGCAATGCTAATTTGCGGGATGCTGAACTCAGCAGCGCTAATTTAAGCGGTGCTGATTTGCGGACAAAGCTGCCCCGGGCGAATTTGAGCGGTGCAAATTTAACCGGCGCAAATTTGAGCAGTGCTTATTTACCGAATGCGATTTTAGTAAATGCAAATTTGACAAATACTGATTTCAAAAATGCTGATTTAAGTGGTGTTAATTTGAGTGGTGCGAATTTAAACGGTGCTGATTTGAGCCGCGCTGATTTGACAAGTACGGTGGTTAAAAATGCTAATTTTTCTGGTTGTGTGGGAATTTCGGAAGCCGTGAAGGTTGAATTGACGGCACGGGGCGGGATTTTTGAGTAGAATTTATTGGAAAGGTTGGTAATTGTAGAGGGTAACAAAAGCTATGACTGCCGTAACTGCAAAACGATTCTCGATCGCAGAATATCACCGTTTGGGAGAACTGGGATTTTTCGCCCCCGATGAGCGAGTTGAATTGATTCGCGGAGAAATTATCATTATGTCTGCTAAAGGTAGGCTGCACTCTTTTTGTAACAGTCTTTTAGTTCAGGAGTTAATCATTTTACTGGCAAGACGCGCTCTTGTGCGCGCACAAGAGCCAATTATTTTGTCTGATGATAGCGAACCAGAGCCTGATGTTGTTATTGCCCGCAATCGAGCTGATCGTTATTTCTCTTCTCACCCGCAGCCTGCTGAGATTTTGTTGGTAATTGAGGTTTCGGATTCTACGTTGAAGTACGATCGCACAACCAAGTTGTCTCTTTATGCTGAGACGGGGATTTCTAATTATTGGATATTTAATTTGGTTGATAATCAACTGGAAATGCACAGTGAACCTTATCAGAAACAAAACGGGAGTTTTAGTTATCAATTGCAACGAGTTGTTTTGCCAAATCAGATGGTGGTAATTCCGGGTTTTCCAGAGTTGTCTCTAGATTTGTCTTCGGTATTTCCGGCGCCGATTGGTGAGTAAACATTCTGGCTCGATAGCGGATATTTTAACTCAGTAATTAAAGAGCGATCGAGCTTTTTTAGATCATATAATGTAAAAGTGCAAAGGAACAAAGCATAAAACTAGCACTATCATCCAAAACAATTTGGTTTCTGACCCCGGATTTATTCGCGGGAGAAATCTAAAATCTAAAATCTAAAATCTAAAATCAGATGACTGCTCAAACTCTCGCCCCCCCGGAACAAATCGTCCACCTATCAGGTATCAGTTGGCAAACCTACGAAACTTTGCTTGCCGAAATCGGCGATCGGCAAATTCGACTGAGATATAATCGTGGCAATCTTGAAATTAGGCTACCTTCTCCACAACACGAACGCTTCAAAATAATAATGGGTCGATTTGTTCAAACCTTAGCTGAAGAATTAGATGTGAGAATTGAGCCTCTTGGTTCTACGACATTCAAACGTCCTGAACTTAGCGGTGTAGAACCGGATGAATGTTTTTACATCCAGAATATTAGTGCAGTTAAAAGAAAAAAAATCGACCTGACTCAAGATCCGCCGCCGGATTTAGTGGTGGAAATTGATATTACCAGCCGTTCGGAAAATAGCTTGCAGGTTTATGCGGATCTGGGAGTGCCGGAAGTTTGGATTTATAATGGACGGCGGCTCAGAATCAACAGATTTGAAAATGGAGAATACGTTGAGGGCGAGATCAGTTTAGCATTTCCCAGCTTACCGATATTAGAGATGGTTGGATTTTTGGAACAAGCAGAAACAATGGACTATTTGGAATTAGTGAAAGCATTTCGGAATTGGGTAAAAGGCCAAATTCAGCAAAACCAATGAGTTGCGGATCGAATTAAACAAAATTTACAATTTTGTCCACAAAAAAAAGCTGTTTTGTGATAAAATAGAAATAATAAACTAATTTAAATATCAATTACAGGCTGGTAGTGCCAGCAATTCTACCCGATATGCGATCGCTAGAGTCTCACAACAAATACCCAGATTGCTTGTGGATGCAATTAGAAGCAATTCCCGTTCCATCGGTTGCACCCCAAACCCAGCAGCTCGACATTCACTTGAGTCTGAATTTTAACGAGCATTGGGAACCGCTGCTCGGCGGTCGCGTCAAATTTGGTCTGCAAAGCGGGACGCTCAAACTCTATCTAGAAAACTGCGAAATACCCGTTGAATCACGTCAGTTAGTCGGTTCCTTCAAGCTTTTGCCAATTACAGAAACCCTGCCCATTCAAAGTAGTGCAGAAATTTTAGCAACCGAAAGTCAGCGGGGAGTTCAGGGCGGGGAGAAGGCGGAAAAAATTAAGGAAACAGAGAGCATATTTTGTCACGTTTCTACCATCAGCGATGATAAAACGCCAGCTTGGATTTTTGCAGTAGAACAGGGCAAATCAGTATTAAAAGGTTTGCTGAAAAATGCTAAGCTGGGAGAATTGGCTGGCAAAGAATTTAGGATGGCAGCGGCTTTTGAAGTTGCTAAAGAAGATATTAATCTCACAGATGCTGAGGGTTTGTGGCCGCACGATATCACGCCAAATCAACATTCGGTTTTAGAAAGAATCCTTACTCTATACCTGCAAGCAAATAAACTCCAACCTGCCATCAGTTGGGCGCTATTGTCCTACAATTTGCCTCCGGTTGAACCGCGCGAAGTGGAAATTGTCCCGGAAGCTGAATCGGAATTGCAGGAAATGGTCGATCGCATTATCTCCGCTGAAACCGACAACTTTGTGGAGTTGGCAAAAATCGCCAATCTCAATCCAGCACTAGATTTTGCAGGTTGTAGCTTGCGCGGGACGACTTTAAGTGCAGTGGATTTTAGCAGCGCAAATCTCGATCGGGCAAATTTCCGGGGTGCAACCTTAAATGATGCCGATTTCAGCGACGCCAACCTGCAAAATGCCAAATTCGGCGGTGCAGATTTGAGTGGCGCTTTCTTAGGAAATGCTGATTTAAGCGGCGCAGATTTGCACAAAGCAAGTCTAGCTTTAGCTAACCTCAGCGGTGCCAATTTGAGCGGCGCAAATCTGCTGGAAGTGAACTTAACAAATACTAATTTCAGCGGTGCGAATGTCGAGTCAGCCAGATTCGGGAACAATTCAGGAATGGATGAGGAAATGCAGGTGAATCTACAGCAGCGAGGCGCAATTTTTGAGGAGGTTTAGTCCGTAAGTGCGAGTTCCGTTTCATCCATCCGCCTCCATTGTGGCACGGGCGTCACGCCTGTGCGATGGATTCGGTTCAAAAAAATCCCGCTCGACCATCATCAAACCTTGTAAAAAAAATCGCTGTTAAAATAGAACCATCCTTCCCTCCCAACTCATCTCAACAAAAAAGTATATGAAGATAGAAGATTATCCGCTTGCCAAAGAATTGATCTTCGATGCCGAAGGCAACATTAGTCAAGTCATTCTAGATTATACGGACTATCAGTATTTCCTAGAAGCTATCGAAGATAGAGGACTTCTGTTGGCTATGGGCGAAGTAAAAAATGAAAAGCCGTTAAATTTACAGCAAGCACTTGCAGAACTGGAAACAGAATGAAAGTAGAATATCTGCCCAGTTTTGTGAAGGATTTAAAAGCTCTTAAAAGTACGCCTGTTTTTCAGCAAATCAAGGAATTTGCTTTTGGGGAAATTCCCAATATTAATGATTTACAGACAATAGTTAACTTAAAAAAATTGAAAGGCGATGATAATGCGTATCGGTTTCGGGTTGGCGACTATCGAATAGGTTTTTATTTTGATGGCGAAACAGTTACTTTTGCAAGAGTTCTTCACCGGAAAGATATTTAAAGATATTTATCGCTACTTTCCACCCTAAAGCTGTTTTCACTCTTACAGTTTGATTAAATAAAAAGCGATCGCCCTTTTATCCCTACCCGTCCATCGTAGCACGGGCGTCTCGCCTGTGCTTCCGAATCTGGTCAAAAAGAGCGATCGCCCTCCCAAACAAATTATCCTTCATCCTCCGACTTTACAGGAGGACGCCCAGAAATCACAATAAATCCAACAGATTCGAGAGTCAGGTTTGGGCGGCGAATACCAGCTAAAACCGCTTGACTCAACAAACTTTCGGTATTGATTTCATCAGCCAAAACCGATTCTAAAAGTTGTTCGGATTTAGAAAGTCGATTCAATCGCAACTGCAATTGATTCACCCGGTTTTCGAGTTGGATAGCAGCAGTGACAGCAGATCGATCGCACATTTCCACAAAAGCCGATCGCCCGCGCAGCAATTCCTCGGATACCACCCGTCCCTTTTGACAAAAATCATCCCATTCTAGCGGATCGACAAAACTGTCAATCAGCGACGTGCGATTTTTCGACAAATTGTAATCCCGATTCGGCCCGCCTTTCCCCTTATAAGCCCGCTGCAAAATCGCCAGAAGTTCCGCATCTTCCACCAAAGACATGTGTTCGCTGCGAGCATCTACAAACACAGTTTCAAAAGTTGGAAGAAACAGAGCATCCGCGCGGCGCTGCAAAGCTTTCAAGTTGTAATTTTCGATATTTTGTGCTTGCAAAACTTGCTCGGCAGGCTGCACATCAGTCTGGATTGAATAATTAAACTGAAAGCCGAACCACTCCTTCCCAGGCGCAGCATCCCAACTTTCATCATGCCGCCACATGGCAAAAGCTTGACCGCGATCGTCCCAGCGAATATAAGAGCTAATTGCATCGATCAATCCCTCACCAATTCGGTAAAGAGCGACATCCGCATTCTGATGAGCAATGCGGCGGTTGTAACTGCCATATTGCTGGCAATAAGGAATCAATCTGGTTCTCAAATCGTTCGACGGAATCAACGTTTTTTGAGTAGGTTGATAGCGCATCAACCCCGCTACACTCGGATGTTCGATTTGTTTGAAGTGAAGAGCTTGACACAACCAACCTTCAGTAGCCCGCTGCATTTCTTTATGCTTAGCATCGCAGTTGTCGAGAGATTCAAAATACTGAGATGCGCTGTCATCAAGAGTATCAATTTCATCGAGAACGTACTGTTCGTCAATTTTGATTTTCTCTTGTTCGATTTCAGTTTTAATCGCTTCAATTTCGCTGGATAAGCCCTTGCCTCCCTCAGCAAACAACTTTTCTTCCAGTTTGAGAAGTTTTTCTTCAGCATAAAACTGAAGGCTGGCAATAGATTTGTTGAAGATATCAAACCCATCTTTTAAAACTTGAAACCAAGCTTCGTGGGGACTCTCTGGCAAATCCGGGCCTGCAAACAAACAAAATTGCACTCCCATTTTGCTGCCAATACGATCGACTCTGCCGAGTCTTTGTTCTAACTGGTTGGGAAACCACGGCAAATCGAAGTGAACTAACCAATCTGTCACTTGTAGATTTACCCCTACTTCCGCCGATCGATCGCACACTAAAATAAAACAATGCGGTTCAGTCTTAAACCGCTTGAGACTAGCCTCAACATCATCAGCCGATTTGGTCGTGTCATGGCTGGCGATCGCATTTTTACCAAAGATTTTAGCTAAATTTTCCGCAATCTCTTTACAAGTTGCCGTAAAACTGGTAAAAATCACAATCTTCGGGAAACGCTCGCCTGGAATCGGCCGTTTAATTTGCTGTTGAATTCTCGACAGCAAATCGCGAGGTTTGCTGTGATACTCGCGCGGAACCTTCAAAGCAACTGCCAGAAATCGGAGAATCGCGATTCGTAACAAACTCAGTCGATCGAGGCCTTCCTGGGGCTTTTCTAGGGTATTGAGCAAGGTTTCCAGTATTTCCCTTTCTTCGGGAAACAGAGCAGTTTTGGTCAAAATTACCGTGTCATTTTGTCCAAATTCGCGATCGAGTTCTGGAGTCGATTTTTTCTGCAAACGAGCTTTGACAACCCGTTCAAAAACATTCAGCCAAGTACCAGAAGCACGGAAAAATAGCAGAAAAATTCTCTGATATTCGCTCGATTTGGGAGCGACTGTGCGCCATTTATCGAGTAGGGTTTGAATTTCCGACCACTGTTCATCATTCAGATCGTACTCAGTTTTGGGGACAGCATCTCGATCAAAAATCACATCTTCAACCGCATCGCGGCGGTTGCGAAGGATGCGACGATGCAGGCGATAGGTATCGCTAACATGAGTGCGAATAGTTCGGACAAGCCGAGCCTGTTCTGCGGTTTCTTTCGTTTTCAAACAACTTTCTAACTCTGTTGCTAAGCCGATTAAATAATCATCTTTGGCAAAAAGAGTGCGGAATTGAGCGAGTTTTGTTTGCAAAATAGCAGGCTTGGCATTTTCTCCGAAATCCAGCAAAGCGCCACCGATTTCTTGACGGTTTCGCACCTGTTCTTTGAAGCTTTCCAAGTCATCAAGACGGTAAGTTGTGGGATCTAGCAAGTGCAGCATCGTTAAAAAATCTTGCTCGTGGCCGATAACTGGCGTTGCAGATAATAACAATACATTTTTGCTTTTCTGAGCTAGTTTCTGGCAGAGTTCAAACGACTGCTGCTGAGTACGATCGCTGGAATTTGCCATTGCTGCCACATCATGCGCTTCATCCACAATCAGAAAATCTAGGTTGGCGTTGCGGCTAATTTGATTGATGTCGCTAACAGCCACAAGCTGCACTCGGTCAGAAAAATGAGACAAATAGAATTTATTTTCTAACTCCTGCCGCCACTGTTCGAGCAAGTATTTCGGAACCAGTACCACAGCGCGTCCGTTGGGTTCATCTAGCAGAAATTGGCGGAGAATTGTGCCGGCTTCTACTGTTTTTCCGAGCCCTGGTTCGTCTGCCAACAAATAGCGCACGATTGGGTCTTCGAGGACCCGCCGGACGACTTCAACTTGGTGCGGATAGAGGTCTATGTTAGCAGAAATTAAACCCGTCATGCCGCGGCTGACTGCCCGCTGTTCGATCGCAGATTGAACGAATGCCAATCGGCGATCGTGAAAATACGGCGTTTCTTGGCCTTTGACTGCTAAAATATCGATCGGATCGGCGATCGGGATATTGCAGCGAACGTAAAGTTCGGTTTCAACAGCTTGCAAACTTTGGCTGTCGGGCAGGTCAATTTCGTACTCTAATTTATCTTCATCCCAGTCATAAACTCGCCCAATTATCCATCTTTCCTGAGTTGTACTCCAGAGGTAGCAGCGGGTTTGGCGCTGAAGTCTAGCCTCTTGCAGCAAACCCAAGGGTACAGTTTTGCGGATGCGGTTTTTAACTGAACAAAAATATTCAACTACCGCCTCGGTACGCGATGCCTCGACAACTTTTCCGACTCCCAAATCGTTTCTGGGCGATCGAACTAACGAACCAACATCAATCATAATTTCAGCCTGACAATACTTACTAGATTACAATAAATCCTTTCCAGTTAAAAATTTTAGCAAAATGCGATTTTTACCTGCATCACTTTTCTAGTCAAATGATAGTCAATCGATTTTAGATTTTAGATTTTAGATTTTAGATTAAAGAATTGAACGATTGACCCCACGGATAAATTCGGGGGGCAAGTTTCATCCGATACAGGTTTTTTATTTATTCAGTGATGAATCCGGGGGCTTGTACCCTGGATGCTTGCGGTCAATCTAATATTCTCAAAACAATAAGTTTAGCATGGTAAATAACATTTTGAGAATTAATAAATATGCGGGCAGCGAATAAAAATAAGTAATTACGATGGAGGAAAAATAACCCCTGGATTACCGGATTCCCATTTCGGATATTTCTGCATAACACTGCTATAAATTTCTGAGTCTGTAAACCCTGCTAGCCAAGCTTGTAGTTGTGGCCAAGGCTGTTCGTTAAACCAAGCTTGATCCGTATGAGCGAATTGACGGACAAAAGGTGCGATCGCCATATCAGCCAATGCTATATTGTTACCAAACAAATATTTAGTTGCGCTTAACTGTGCATTGAGTTTGTCCAGGAATAAAAAACCTTCATAGCGATGTATTTGTGCATCAACGCCTAGATAACGATCGGGGTACTTATAACAGTCAAGATGATATTTAAACCTATCATCAAATAGAGCAATTAGTTCCAGCATTTCTGTAACAGAACCTCGCTGTGGCATCAACCATTTTTCAGGATCATTTTGTCTCAAGGCCCACAACATGATATCGATACTTTGATCGAGTACCTGCCCATCAACATCAATCAATATTGGTACTGTACCTTTGGGAGATACTTCCAACATCTCTTGTGGTTTGTCTCGCAAAACAACTTCCCGCAACTCACACACCCGATTGCTAACCATCAAGGCTAAGCGCGCGCGCATAGCATAGGGACAGCGGCGGAAGGAATATAAAATCGGGTATGTTGCTGACATATTATATCAATTCCGGTTGCACCGGAATTATTGTTGACTGTTGACTGTTGACTGTTGGTCAAATAAATGAAAATTGCGCGAATTATTTGTTGACCGCAGGATTAGACTTTATGCCCGACGATGAAGCGCGGATTTGATATCATTCCGGTCTGCGCCGGAAACGATATAATTAGTCGATCGCGCGATCGGGTTTTTCGGGTCAGAAACCCCGTTCCTTGGTAGATTCCTTGTCGCTAAACAAGATTTTTCGTATAAACGGGGTTTCTTTAAGCTTAGTGAATAATCATATTAGTCGATCGCACCATCTACTTTTTCCTTCGCATCGTAGCGCGCGCCTATATGTACTTGGTTGCGACGCTTAGCAAGCTCAATCTGACGTTGACGTTCAGATAAGGCTTGTTTTTTGGTTTCAGTTTTTGAGTCATGACAATGAGGACAACTCACACCAAGTACAAATAATTCAGAAGCCTTATCTTCCTGACTAATCGGGTGACGACAACCGCGACAAAGTTCATAGTTACCCGGCTTTAAGTTCTGACCAACAGAAACCCGTTCATCAAAGACAAAACATTCACCTTCCCAACGACTTTCTGCTTCCGGCACCGTTTCCAAATATTTTAAAATTCCGCCTTCGAGATGATAGACTTCATCAAAACCTTGAGTACGCAAAAAAGCAGTAGATTTCTCGCAGCGAATACCACCAGTGCAAAACATTGCCACCTTGGGTTTATTGCGTAAAGCAGTTTCCCGCAGCGCCCATTCCGGTAACTCAGAAAAGCTTTTTGTTTTTGGATTAATAGCACCTTCAAAAGTACCCATAGATACCTCGAAGTCATTACGCACATCAACCACAACAACATCGGGATCGTCAAGCAGCTTATTCCACTCATCAGGCTTAACATATTTGCCAGCCATGAGGCGGGGATTAATGTCAGGTACCCCCATCGTAACTATTTCGCGCTTCAAGCGTATTTTCAGGCGGTAAAAAGGTGCTTTTTCCGAGAAAGATTCCTTGTGTACCAGATCCGCAAAACGCGGGTCACTACGCAAGAATGCCAGCACTGCGTGTACGCCCTCGGATGAGCCTGCAATCGTGCCATTGATGCCTTCTTGGGCCAGCAAGATAGTGCCTTTGACGTTGTTGTTGTTGCAACAATCGAGTAGCGGTGCTTTCAGCTCAGCAAAATCAGGTAGTTCAACGAACTTATATAAAGCAGCGGTTAAGAAATAAGCCATAGATTGAATTTATAACACTAATTAATTTTCATACTTCTATGAAAATTCAGTCAAAGCGGACGGTGGGACTCGAACCCACGACGTTCAGCATGGGAAGCTGACATTCTACCACTGAATTACGCCCGCGCTTAGTGTTTTTTACTTGCTTTCACCTTCTTTCACTTTGGAGGCGGAGCGGTAAAAAACCACTAGAAAAACATTGTACAACTATTTTCTGATTTTGAGTATAGCATTTTGACAATCAATTTTGGGCGGCAGCCGATCGCACAGCGGAGCCATGAACTGCGGCGGACGAGCAAATTGTCATCGCGACGAAAAGCTTGCCCGAACCTTGACAAAGAGTTAGCGGCTTCTGCGCGCACATTCCGATCGCGATCGAACTGCATCATTATTTAACAGCGCCGCCAAAGCTTCCGCACTTTGAGTCTGCCGCCATCCCATCGCCACGATCGATCGCACCATAAACTCGCGATCGTCCACTTTGCTCAGCAACATCGGTAGCGCCACCGCATAATCGCCCTTTCTCATAGCCGTTACCTCCGGCAGCCTGTCTTGAGAATGCGAACTTTGCAGCGCTGCTTGAATTTCCCTAATTTCCCTCACCCCCATTAAAATATATTTTTGTTACTTTTCTTTAAGATTTTAGCAACGAGTGCCTGGTTGTGGAAAAATAAAAGGCTCAGTTTTTAGATTGTGTCTGCAAATCAACAGCCTCAAACTTCCACACCAGAAGAAGTTAAGCAAGTAATTGCGGAATTTGATCGACAATATTGGCAACCGCTAATCGACGATACTTTGGAAAGGAATCAAAACGTAAAAATGCCCCAGCAAGAAGTGATGAAGCAGTTAAAAAAATAATTCAGAGATAGTTTATATCGACGGGACACTAGCGAATTTGCGTGAAGCGAAGCTATCCCGCCGGCAATCGCTACAACCTGCCTAAAAACGAGATTAATTACGGTTCTGTATGGTGTTCTATTGCTTGAGAAGGGCCCAAAAGATTCCGGTTGGAAGTTTCTTGATGAGTAGGGATTGAGGGGTAATCCACTCGATCGCAAATATTCATATAATTGCTACGATCGCAGAATCTGGAAAGTTCACTGATTCTCGGCTCTTAACAGTACAATTAGTATAATTTATAAGGGATTTCCCATTTCAATCTTGTCCCCCGCTAGGAAAGGGAGAACTCGAAAATAAGAATTTTAAAATCGCTTGAGCGCACCCACCGAGGTCGCGTAGATATTATATCGGCAGGTAGATGACTCATTATTCATTTTGATATATATATATATATATATATATATATATTAAAAATAAAGGCAATATAACTATAATACGCCGCCCGGAAGGTATCTGGTAAAAAAAAATGAGTCAGAATAAGTATCCCAAGAAATCTCGACCTAAAGCTGGTATCAAAGCTGATAGAAAGCCGCAGAACAATCAAAACGACTTATTTCCTGTAGTCGCAATAGGAGCATCTGCGGGTGGATTGGAAGCCTTTATCCAATTACTGAGCCATTTGCCGATCGATACCGGCATGGCGTTTGTAATAATTCAGCATATGTTGCCGAATCAGGGAAGTGGGTTGAGTTTGATTCTGGCTCGATCGACCCTGATGCCCGTGCATGAGGTGACAGATGGGATGCTCATAGCACCGAATCAGGTCTACGTTATCCCCCCGAATGTCAGCATGACCATCGAGCGATCAGTGCTGAAGCTAACGCCTCGCGGCAGAGGAAAGGGGGTATTTATGTCCGTCGATATTTTTCTGTTTTCCCTCGCCGAAGAACGGGGGAACAAAGCCATCGGCGTCATTTTGTCCGGGGGCGACAGCGATGGTGCCCAAGGGTTAAAAGCGATTAAGGCCGCAGGCGGTATTACTTTTGCCCAATGTGAAGATACGGCACAAGTTAGCAGTATGCCGAATACTGCGGTGGCTACGGGTCAGGTAGAATTTATCTTGCCACCGCAAAAAATAGCCTATAAAATAGCAGAGATCGGCCGTCATCCCTACATGAACGATCGGCTTTCGAGAGAATCGACCAGCAGCGAAGATGCGATCGCAAGCGAAGATGCGATCGCAAGCGAAGATGCGATCGCAAGCGAAGATGCGATCGCCATTATCTACAGTTTGCTGCGGGCAGCTACAGGAGTTGACTTTACTCACTACAAGCAAACCACCTTGAAGCGGCGGATACATCGGCGGATGTTGCTCTACAAGCTGGAACGGATCGAAAATTATGCCGAATATCTCCAAAACACCCCGGCAGAAGTAACGGCGCTGTATCACGATGTCTTAATTCATGTCACCAGCTTTTTCCGCGACCCAGAAAGCTTTGAGGCCTTAAGCAGCACTGTTTTTCCCGCAATCGTCAAAGATAAATCGCCGAAAAAACCGATCCGAATTTGGATTGCCGGCTGTTCAACGGGTGAAGAAGCTTACTCGATGGCGATCTGCTTGCTAGAGTTTTTAGCAGCTCGATCTACTAACCTGCCGATTCAGATTTATGCCACAGACATCAGCGAAAATGCGATCGCGATCGCTCGCACTGGGTTTTATACCCATGCCCAAGTCGCCGATATTTCACCCGAACGCCTAAATCGGTTCTTTGTCCCAGTCGAGGGCGGATACCAAATCGCTAAGCCCGTGCGCGAACTCTGCGTCTTTGCTAGACAAAACCTGATCGCCGATCCGCCCTTTTCGCGGATGGATTTGATTACCTGTCGGAACGTGCTGATCTATCTGACACCCATGTTGCAGAAAAAACTGCTGCCAATGTTTCACTATGGGCTTGCGCCCACGGGCTTTTTGCTGTTAGGCACTTCGGAAACGGTTGGAGAGTTTTCATCAATATTGTTTGCGGTATTCGATAAAAAGAATAAAATTTATACTAAAAAACAGGTAACGCATTGGCTTAGCATGGATTTAAATGCTAGCAACTATCCTCTGACACCCCCCAACCCACCAGCGCAGCACACGGAAAGATTGGAGGAAATCGAAATGGAAAAAGAGGCCGATCGCATTGTTTTGAATCACTATTCTCCTGTCGGGGTCGTGATTAACACAGCCAGCGAGATTCTGCAATTTCGAGGACAGACGAATGCCTACCTAGAACCGGCTCCCGGTAGAGCGAGCTTTAGCCTGCTGAAAATGGCAAAAGAAGGATTGCGCGTGGAACTGCGTACTGCTATTCAAGAAGCCTCACATCACAAGCAGCCGATCGCACGGACTGGCTTCCAACTAAAAGACGGCGCTCGCCTCCGGCAGGTCGGAATTAATGTGATTCCATTCCAAGCCGGCGCTGTGGCAAAAGACTATTTTTTAGTGTTGTTTCAAGAGGAGTCCCCGATCTCTGCAATGCCTGCTGCTGACGAGAATAGAGTCAACTCTGATGCTTCACAGGGTGAAAGTGAGGAGATTGCAAGGCTGCTAGAGGAACTGAAAACTACAAAAGAACATCTCGGAGCGATCGTCCAAGAACATCAAGCCGCTAATCAAGATTTGAGAGCCGCCAACGAAGAGATTTTGTCAAGCAACGAAGAGTTGCAAAGCATGAATGAGGAACTCGAAACGGCGAAAGAAGAGATTCAGGCAACCAATGAAGAACTCAACACGATTAATGACGAATTGCAGCGGCGCAATTTGGAATCGACTGAGGTGAGCAACGATTTAGAGAATCTCCTGACCAGCATCAATATTCCGATCCTGATGCTGGGAAATGACCTGCGAATCCGCCGGTTTACTCCCGCAATTGAAGGCATCTTCAACTTGATTTCTGCCGATATCGGGCGGTGTTTGAGCGACATCACTCACAAGTTGATAGTACCGGACTTAGAGCAATGGATTTTAGGAGTGATCCGCACGCTCAATTTGAAAGTTCAGGAGGTTCAAGATCGAGACGGTCGTTGGTACGAGCTGCATATTCGACCCTACCGGACGCTCGACCACAAGATTGATGGGGCTGTGCTGATGTTGGTGGATATCAACGAGCTAAAAGTGAGCGCCCAGCATTTGATGGAAGCGAAAAATTACGCCGAAACGATCGTGGAAACCGTGCGGGAACCATTGCTAGTGTTAAATCTAGACCTGCAGGCGCTCACCGCCAATCGTTCTTTCTACGAGACGTTTCAGGTGAGGCCGAGCGAAACTGAGCACCGATCATTTTTCGATCTGGGTAATGGACAGTGGAATATTCCCAAGTTGCGATCGCTCCTCAAAGAAATTCTGGCAGGCAGTCCCCAGTTTAAAGATTTTGAAGTCGAGCATGACTTTGAGCACATCGGGCATAAAATAATGCAGCTCAATGCCCGCAAAATGCCTCCGATCGGGGATACACAGATGATTCTGTTGGCGATCGAGGATATCACGGAGCAAAAACAGTTAGAGACAGAACGCAGCCTTCGGATGGAAGAACAATCGGCTCGTGCGGCTGCTGAGGATGCCAACCGCATCAAAGATGAGTTTTTGTCCGTCCTCTCTCACGAACTGCGGACGCCGCTCAATGCGATGATTGGCTGGGCACAGTTGCTGCGCGTGAAAAAATTTGACGAGGCTAAAACCCAGGAGGCGCTAAAAACGATCGAGCGCGCCGCCAAAGCACAAAACCAGCTCATCGATGACATCTTAGACGTTTCGCGGATTACCACAGGCCAATTTCGGCTGAATGCTTCTGAAATAGAGATCAATCCACTGGTTGAAAATGCGATCGGAGTAATTCGTTTCGCAGCAGAAGCCAAAAATATTCAAATTGAATCCACGCTAAGTCCTTTAAAACCAAAGATTTTGGCCGATCCAAGTCGCTTACAACAAGTGGTGTGGAATCTACTTTCAAACGCGATTAAATTCACCCCAGCCGGAGGAAGAATTGACATCGCATTAGACTACATGGATGGAATCGCTCAAATCCAAGTTAGCGATACTGGTAAAGGGATTCCCCCTGATTTTCTCCCCTATGTGTTCGATCGCTTCCGTCAGGCTGATAGTAGCTTCTCTCGCAGAGACTCTGGATTGGGGCTAGGACTCTCGATCGTCCGTCATTTAGTAGAACTCCACGGCGGTACTGTTAGTGCCACAAGTGCGGGTGAGGGAAAAGGGGCAACGTTTACCGTGAGGCTGCCGCTACGAACAGATATCCCAGAAAGTTAGACGCTGATATTTACCAAAGACATAATTGATATGAATTCCGGTTACACCGTCCGTGATTGTTGAATGTTGACTATGCTTTAATTATGCAATGTCCGTACAGGTGCGTAATCGAAATATTGGCAGGGGTTATCTGCGTTCATCGGCGTTAATCTACCTTCATCTGCGGTAAAAAAAAGGCAATAATCTCTAAATAACCCTAACTCTAAATAACCCTAACCAATAATTATTTAGCAACCTTAACCTCAGCGCCATCCTTAAGAAAACCAGTCCCAGAAACAACCACTCGATCGCCCGCCTTCAAACCCTTTTTAACCACCACCTTAGCAGCAGTCAAATCGCCCACAGCACCCCCGGAAATTTCCCCAACTTCCACTCGTTGAGCCTGTACCTTGTCCCCGCCCACAAGTTTATAAACAATAGAACTGCCGTCAGCTTGCGGCACAATAGCTTTAGCCGGCACTTTTAAACCTTGAGCTGTTGCCGTCGAAATAGATGCGCGCAAAAACATTCCCGATCGCAAAAACTCGCTTGCCGGCAAATCAATCTTCACCGTAGCTTGTCGATTTTGCGGGTCAACTAGCGGCGAAATCTCTCGCACAGTTCCTGACAACTTAATCCGCTTGTCAGAGTCAGAAGTAATTTGCACTGCTGTTCCCGGCCGGACTTGCGAAACCTGAGTTTCCGGTACTTTCAATTGCAGTTCCAGCTTGTTGCCGCGAATAATCGAAAAAAGTTTTTGACTGCCCGAAGAAACATCACCAACTCGACCAATTCTTTCAGCCACAGTGCCACTATCCGGCGCTCGAACAATTGTTTGTTCTAGTTGAGTTTGTAACTGTTTGACTTGGGCATCATTGCTGCGGACACTTGCTGCGTTATTTCCGACATTTGCTCTGGCACTGCTGACACTCGCTCCGGCCGTATTCACTTTTGCACGAGCGCTGGCGAGAGCGGCTCTAGCCGTACTGATATTAGCTTCAGCAGTAGCTACTTTAGCCAGAGAAGATTGCACTTCTTCCGCTGCTTTATTCTGTTCTTCCAAAGCTGTATTCAAGTCAGCTTTAGCTTTGTTCAAGTCTTGAACAGCAGTCTGCCGCTCTGTCTTGCGTCTTTCTAAATCTTGCTGACTAATTACTCCCTGGGTCGCCAAATCTTGGGTGCGATTTACTTCTCTTTGAGCTTGATCTAATTTAGCCTGAGCGGAGGCAATGCCTGCTTTGGCTTGAGTAACACCGGCTTTAGCTTGTTCCACACCTGCCCTTGCCTGCCCGACCCCTGTTTTGGCTTGCGCTGCGTCAGCGATGGCTTTTTCAACGCCAGCTTGGGCTTGAGCGACGCCGGCTTGGGCTTCTTGTTGGGCTGACTGAGCTTGCTGTACCTGAGCTTCGGCTTGTTCTACCGTAGAATTGGCCGATTGTACTCCCGCAAGCGCTTCGGCAATTTGCGACCGTAGCACCGAATCGTCCAAAACCGCCATCGTCTGACCTTTTTCTACCACATCCCCTTCATTCACCAACACCTGCTTGATTTGCAAACCGTTGGCTTGTGGCAGTACCGGCAGCAAGTCATAGGCTGCCACCGTGCCTGTCGCTTCCAAAGTTTCACCCACCTGGGCAGATTCCACAGGCGCCACTGTCACCGTCGCAGCCGTCGCCTGCTGAGTTGCCGATGGAATTGGAGCTGCCGGAGGTGAACTCTGCTTGCCGCCAGTCAAGTTTACTGCTAGCAGCGTTGCAGCCACGCCAACCCCCGCGCCCGCCAACAAGGCCGGCCACCTGATTTCTTTACGGGGCCCAACTTCAGTTGCTTCTGGTTCCCACTCTTCTGATTGTTCCCCCTCCATTTCTGGAGCTTCTAGGGCAACTTCTCGTTCATCTTCCTCACCGGAGAATGACCAGCGAGAGTGTTCTGAGACCCCACTTTCAGGTACATCCACTGCTGAGTTCTTGTCGCGTCCGCTCTGCACGGGGGGAAGGGGTTGCTTTTCTTCCGCTTCTGAAAAAATTTGATTGGTCACGGTAGTTCCTCTCGCCGTTATTAGCCTGTGATTTTTTGATTGTAAAGAAAGATTGCGGTTTTTATATTTGATTCATTTTAGCGGATGGCCTCAGCAGTCCCGCGTCCCCCTTTTGGGTGAGTGTGGTGCCCTTTCACCTTACAATGGCGAATTGATCCGAGTTTGTACGATCGACATTTAATTTGATCGGTCTGTGGGGCATACTGAATATTAGAGTGATTTCGGATCGTGGGGTCGATCGGGCTGGCATTTGTGTCTCCCCAACTGGCTGAGCCGTCACCTATCTATCAATGCTGGCAAAAGTCAGTCTAATCTTGAAGTGATTATTCCTAATCTATACTCTCATGTGTTTATTGTATAATACGGCACATCTGCGGAAAAAGTTGTGCCACTTTATTTTAAAAAAAATCAAAATGAATAGTCTCTTTTCTCCCCTCCAACAGTTTCTAATTACTTGGCTGCTAGTGCTAGTGACGGGATGGTTTACCCTGACTGCTGTCAGTTATGTTGGGGAACTGGTCAGCATTTTAGTAACAGCGGGGCTGATTGCATTTTTATTAAATTATGCTGTAAAAAGACTGCAAGTATTTTTGCCACGGGGAGTAGCTGCGGGGCTGGTTTATTTAACTGCGGGTGTGATAGTAGTAGTAATCGGTTTAACTATTGTGCCACCCGTGTTCAGCCAAGCGAGCCAGTTGGGGGTGAGGTTCCCGGATTTGCTGGAGTCGGGGCGACTGCAGCTAGCTGAATTTCAAGCATGGAGTGCCGAGCGCAATTTGCCGTTTAACGTGCAAATATTGGAGCAGCAGCTATCAGCAAAAGTCCAGGAACAAGTGCAGACGCTAGCAGGTACGAGTTTAGGCTTGGTTGTCGGTACTGTTAACTGGTTTTTGGACTTGATTTTTATTGTAGTGATTTCCTTTTATATGCTCCTAGATGGGCAAAGAGTTTGGCAGGGTTTAACCAGTATTTTTTCCCCAGACATTCGCTATGTTTTAACAGAGACTTTGCAGCGAAACCTCCAGCGATTTGTATCGGGACAGTTATTGCTGGGACTATTGATGGCTGTCTCGTTAACCCTGGCTTTTTGGTGGCTGCAAGTTCCGTTTTTTCTGTTGTTTGCCGTGTTTATAGGGTTGACGGAAATAATTCCGTTTATTGGAGCAACTTTGGGAATTGGCACTGTTAGTATAATTGTAGCCTTTATTGATTGGTGGCTGGCGCTGCAAGTGTTGGTAGTGGCGATCGGTCTTCAGCAAATCAAGGATAATTTAGTAGCTCCCCGAATTATGGGCAATCTCACCGGATTAAGTCCGGTAATTATTTTCACAGCTTTGCTCTTAGGAGGTAGAGTTGGAGGATTGTTGGGAGTTATTTTAGCAATCCCGCTCACTGGGGTTGTAAAAAGTATAGTAGAAATTGTACTCAATCCCAAATTGCCGCCCCAAACAGGCTCGTTTTTCTACAATCCTTTTAGCGGCGAGGAATTGGGGAAAATACCAGAAGATGAAACTAGGATAATCTTGGTCGGAGATGAACACAAGTAGTCTAATTTTTGTAGTAAGTAATTCAATTATGAAAACTTTTATAAGTCAGAAATTAACTTTTGGCTGCTGAGTCCATTAAGAAAAGACTAAAGTCTCTACAAAGAACTTTATTCTTTATTACTAACCCACTTAAAATCTCAAACCTAAAAACTTATGAACTGGTGGCAAAATCTTAGAAACAATCCTCTAGCTCGGTTAGGAGCCGTGCTACTGTTAATTTTTTATACAGTCGCGCTTTTAGCCGAATTTGTGGCACCTTACGACCCCTACGACTCTCAATTAAACGCTTCATTGCTGCCACCAACTCAGATTTATTTAAGCAGCCAAGATGGGCGGTTTATCGGCCCCCACGTTTATCCGACTACTCAGGGCCCAGTGGATGCGAATACCGGCGCTCGCGAGGTAATTGTAGACTGGCAAAAACCATCTGTTCTCGGTTTGTTTGTCAAAGGTTCCCCCTATAAGTTTTTAGGATTTCTGCCTTTTGACAGGCACCTGTTTGGCACTACAGGAGAGGGCCAAATTAACCTTTTAGGCACGGATGAACAAGCTCGCGATCAATTCAGTCGCCTAGTACACGGCAGCAGAATTAGCCTCAGCATCGGTTTAGTAGGAATAGCTATTTCTTTTCCATTAGGATTGTTAATCGGAGGTATATCTGGTTATTTCGGCAGTTGGATTGATAGTATTTTAATGCGTTTCGCCGAAGTATTGATGACGATTCCCGGTCTTTATTTATTAGTAGCGCTAGCAGCAGTATTGCCACCGGGATTGACAAGTGCTCAACGATTTATATTGATTGTGCTGATTACTTCATTTATCAGTTGGGCGAGTTTAGCGCGGGTGATTCGCGGTCAGGTACTGTCAATTAAACAGCTAGAATTCGTGCAAGCGGCGCGGGCAATGGGCGCCAATCCAATTTATATTATTGTCCGCCACGTTTTGCCACAAACTGCTACTTATGTAATTATTTCTGCTACTTTGTCGGTTCCGGGTTTTATTGTGGCGGAGTCGGTTTTGAGTTTAATTGGCTTGGGAATTCAACAGCCCGATCCTTCTTGGGGAAATTTATTATCCCTGTCTACTAATGCTTCAATTTTAGTGTTGCAGCCTTGGTTGGTTTGGCCTCCGGCGATACTGATTATTTTGACTGTGTTGGCCTTTAATTTATTGGGTGATGGGCTGCGGGATGCTCTCGACCCGAGAAGCATTCAAAGGTAATTGGGAGTTAGTAATTTTTACTTTTCATCCCGAGCAGGTTTAACAGTTACAATCCCTAATTTTGCAGATTTATCGGCAAGCGAATGGTAAAAGTAGAACCAACACCCTCCTGACTTTTTACGGAAATATTGCCACCCATCATTAGACAAAAACGCTGGCTAATTGCTAGTCCCAAACCTGTTCCGCCGTATTTGCGGGTGGTGGAAGCGTCTGCTTGGGTAAAAGGTTGGAAAATGTGCTGCAACTGGTCGGGAGTCATCCCAATTCCTGTATCTATACAATTCACAACTAAAAATTCTTTACTAGCAATTGAAGATTCTGAATTCGCCGTAGGTTCAGAAGTGTTTTCTTGTTTTGCTTCGCTGCTGCCACCCCCAATCTTTTCTCGGCTAGCTGTGAGGGTAATTGTACCGTTTTGAGTGAATTTGGCGGCATTGCTCAGCAAATTTAATAAAATCTGCTGCAATTTCGTAATGTCACCGTGCATGGTGCCGATATTGCTAATTTGATCCAAGTTTAGAGTGTTGCCGTTTTTCTCAATTAGCGGCGCCGCAGTAGATGCTACTTCTTCAATCAAGGCGGCGATCTCGAAGGTTTCTAAGTAAAGATCCATGCGGCCGGCTTCGATTTTAGAAATGTCGAGAATGTCGTTAATTAGCGATAGCAAGTGTCTGCCGGAAGTGCGAATTTTGTCTAAATCTGGGGTGAGTTCATCGTAACCCAATTCTGCGGTTTCTTCTTGGAGCATTTCGCTGTAGCCGATGATCGCATTCAGAGGTGTTCGCAGTTCGTGGCTCATGTTTGCCAAAAATGCGCTTTTTGCGGTGGAAGCGGCTTCGGCTGCTTCTAGGGCGAGTTGCAAGGCGGATTCAAAGACTTTGCGATCGCTAATATCCTCGACGCTGCCTTCATAGTAGAGTACCTCGCCGTTGGCGTCGCACACTGCACGCGCGCTTTCGGAAATCCAAATTACGCTGCCATCAACACGGTAAACTTCTGACTCAAACCCCGAAATTTCTCCGAATTCTTCCATCACCCGCATAAACTTATCGCCCTGCTGAGGATTGACGTAAGCTTGCTGTCTGATGTTTGTGAGATTTGATGTTAATTCTTCGGGAGTGGCGTAGCCGTAGATGCGCGCTAAAGCTGGATTTACGCTCAAGAATTGGCCTTCGGGGGTTCTTTGAAAAATGCCTTCGACGGCATTTTCAAAGATGCTGCGATATTTTTGTTCTGCTTGAAGCAAAGCGGTTTGTGTACGATCGCGCTCGCTGGCTTCGATCGCCAATGATACCAAATCTGCCAGGGAAGCAGCAAAATTTTGTTCTTCTAATGTCCAGTTGCGAGTAGTTCCCACTTGTTCGATACAGATGACTCCGACTGTTTGTCCTCCCAGCCGCACCGGCGCATCTAAGGTTGATGTAGTACCCATTTGTGTAAAGTAAGATTCCACAAATTCTCTGGTTCTCACATCTGAGAGAGCGTCATCGGCTGCGATCGTCCGGTATTCTTCCAAAGCTTTACAATAAGCTGGATAGTCTGCTGCTGCGAGTTCGGCACATCCTTCATGCTGTTGGCTGCTGCGGTGAAATTGGTCGAGACATTGCAGTTTCGATCGGCTTTCATCGTACAACCACGCTCCGGCTCCTTCTGCATCTAGGGTATGAGCGGCCGCTTCGGTTATTTGCCTCAAAGCTACTTGCAAATCGCCTCGATACAGCGCTTTATTTCTTGCCAGTTCTACCAAAACCGTATTTTGTTTGAGCAATTGTTTTTGCCTTTGGCGTCGCGCCGATTCGGCTCGCTTCTGTTCGGTAATGTCGCGGATTACGCAAATTACGGATTCTTCTGAAAGTGGCGAAATGCTGGTGGCAAAACAAACTTCGCGGTCATCAATGGTTAAATCGTACTCGATGCTGACAGTTTGCTGAGTATCTAAAGCTGCTCGAATATGGTGGAGAAAATTGTCGGCTGTAGCTTGGGGAAACAGCTCTCCGACTGTTTTGCCAACTAATTCTTCGGCTGGTTTGTAGAGCAGAGCAATATTTGTAGGCGCGATTTTTAAGTAGCGACCAGTGGAGTCCACCACTATAATTAATTCGTTCATGGCTGCAAACAAAGCCCGCAATTCTGCTTCAGCAGCTTCGAGTTCGGCCGTCCGCTCTGCTACTCGCTGTTCTAAACTAGAGTTGGTTTGTTCTAGGGCAACAAAAGACGATCGCAATTGTCTGGCCATTTGATTGAAAGAGTGAGCTAGAAGGCCGAGTTCTTTGACGCCTTGAACTTCGACTTCCCCGTTTAATTCTGCGGAGGTGAAGTCGGATGACTCGGACATTTTTCTTAAAGCTTTGGAAGCTTCCAGCAATCGGGTAATCGGTTTGACAACCCAGCGAGTGGTAAAAATTCCCAGTGCGATCGCCAGTACGAAGGCAAAAAAGCACAATAAGATAGTTGTGCGAGTGTTGGCGTTAATTTGCTCCATAAAGTCTGCTTCCGGGATTGCGACTACAATCAGCCAATCGAGGCCACGACCGTCTTGCAGGGGAGCAACGGTAATAAATTGACGTTTGCCGTCTATCTCGAAGGTAAACTGTCCTTTGCTGTCAATTTGTTTAAAACTACCAAATCGTTGTTGCAAGTATGTGGAAGACGATCGAATTAGCAAATTTTTGCTCTGTGTCGCCAACAGCCGTTTTTGTTCGCCTTTGTCGGTGACAAAGGGCAATTCGTCTGTGGAACTGGCGACTATTTCCCCGGTGCGTTCGATCGCAAAAACTTGTCCTGACGGGCTAATTTTGATGCTTTTGAGAAAATCGCTGATTTGAGAAAGAGTCAGGTCAATTGCCAATACCCCCCGCAGGTTTCCTGTTTCATTGTAAATAGGCATCACCGGCGTAATCCCCAGCACTGGCGGTGCTGCGAAGACGTAGATGGGAGACCAAGTGGCTTTGCCTGACTGTTTGGCAGCTTTGTACCACGGTCTAGTACGGGGGTCATAGGGGACGGTTTTGATTAGCTCAGTGCGATTTCCTTGGCTATCTAGGCGATAAATTTGGCGGTTTGGAGCGGTTGATTCGTCTCTGATGTATACTAAGTGTTCTGCTTCTCGCTTGAGCAAGACGAATCTGCCCTGTTCGTCGCCGTAGTAGATGGTTGTATTTCGATCGCTCAGCTTGGTCTGGTTCCACAGATAGCGCTCTAAGTTAGGCAAGTCTTCCGGGTCTAAGTTTCCAGAGGCGATCGCAGCAGTATTCATTTGCAGGAATAAATGAGACACATCCCCAAAACTGCGGAAATTTTCTTTCGTCCTCGCTGCAACTTCCAAGCTTAACCTCGTAGCCAAGTCATTGACGGCTTTCTGGCCGTTGCGAAACGACAGCCATCCAGTCACGCCGACTGCTACGGAGATTTGTACCACCAGCGGTATCAACAAAACTAGGCTCAGTGACATCTTGGGCGAGCTTTTCATCACACAACTGCTCAGACTTTTCAATAACATCAATATTGTGACACCTACCGGGTTTGCCTATCGTTTGTCGTTTAAAAGATGCCCTAGATATAAGTTACAAAGTCGTACAGCAATAGTGAAGTGCGGTGATCTGCCGCTCAAAACAGGGCTGAGGTTTGCACCGCTAGTGTAAAAACTTGTAATATTAATCATGCCACTACTTGCCAGAATGTGGCGATCGCTCTAGGGACTCCCGGTCAAAAAGTCACACTCCATAAAAAAAAACTACTTTAGGCCTGTGTTCCACACTCTGGCTGTCATCAGTCATTGCCAATTATTCAATTTTTTAATCTAAACTTTTAAATCTAAAAGGTCTCACTTTCTCCGAGCAGGCATTGTCTTCCTTACGCCTAGTTAATAAAAAATTTATTTTATTTTTTTTCTACAGTCTCAGGACAAATGTAAAATCTGTGACAATCGGCTGTTAAAAAATTTGCTATTAATAAGATAAGTCGCCAAAATCTCTTAGCGTAGCGGGGCGTAAGCCATCGAGTACCAAGAGGATAATTGAAGCATCTGCATTCCATCAAAAGCAGCAAATTAAAGCGTTTTTGGCTTTTTTGGATTCTCAATCTTTTGGCAAAATAATACTTCTGGAGGATGACATGAACTATACATTTGAAATCCTGGGCGTATCTCCAACTTTAACATTTTTTAACCAGCAGCAGGAATTGCTGAAACAACAGCAGCCGTCGGGTGTAGAATACTTGGGAAACTGGAAGTGTACTCTCGATGCGTTTGTGGCATCCGTGGAGACAGTTTCTCCTTACCGGGGCTGGGATGTCGATCGAGTTGTAGACACCGTGATTAGTTTCTGGATGAACAACTCCGATAGCATCCAGTATTGGAGACACAGGCTGGAGGATGCCGGCCGCGAAAACTTGTTAGTAGCCAGAGTAGGCGATATCAAGTCTTTGCAAGCTGCATTTGAATCGCTGCTGGGCGAATAGGAAAATCACCAATTGCGAAAAAGTCGATCGACTTTTTCGCAAAAATCAACTCAACTGTCTATTCGCAATTCCCAATTCCCCTGATTCGCGCCACGGAAGTCGCAGATATAAAATATCTGTTTCTTCCAGCCAGCTTCTACCTTCCATCTGTCTGATGTCTTCAACATCTGGCTAATGACTAATGACTTCGCAATTGGCAATTCCCAAATATTATGTCTCGTTCCAAAGCCCTGCAATCTTATATTTTTCTCCGCTTGCTCCTCGCACCGCTAATGTTGTGGACAATCACCACAGCAGTATTTTTATTGTTGCGGGCCACTCCGGGCGACCCCATAGATGCCATTCTCGGCTCACGAGCTCCCGCAGCCGCCAAAGAAGCAATGCGAACTCAACTCGGCCTCGACGCACCCCTGTGGCAGCAATATCTCAAATACATGAAAGACTTGTTGAGTTTCGACTTGGGAACCTCCATCACCACTCGCGGACAAACCGTGTGGCAAATTATCGGAGACTATTTCCCCGCTACAGTGGAATTAGCAGTTTGTAGCATGGCCATAGCTTTAATTGTCGGCATCAGTATCGGTTCCTTAGCAGCATCTCGCCCCAACACTATTTTTGATGCTGTCGGCCGTTTGTTTGGCATTATCACTTACTCGCTGCCGGCTTTTTGGGCCGGCATGGTTTTGCAATTAATTTTCGCAGTGCAGTTGGGATGGTTTCCTTTGGGAACTCGCTTTCCCGTCACATTCCCCGCCCCCGAAGGGTACACAGGACTATACACTATTGACAGTCTCCTGAGCGCTAACCCTGGTCAGTTTCTCACAAGTTTGCATTATTTGGCACTTCCAAGTTTAACGTTGGGGATTCTTTTGAGCGGCATTTTCGAGCGCATTGTCAGAGTGAATCTCAAGCAAACTTTGCAAGCAGATTATGTCGAAGCAGCTAGAGCTAGAGGCATTCCAGAATTGCAAATTTTATGGGCTCACGCTCTGAAAAATGCGCTAATTCCGGTGATTACTGTCTTAGGATTGACTTTTGCTGCACTGTTGGGCGGTGCTATTTTAACAGAGGTTACTTTTTCTTGGCCGGGGTTGGCAAATCGCCTTTACGAAGCGATTAGCTTGCGGGATTATCCAACTGTTCAAGGTATAGTGGTGTTTTTTGCGGCAATTGTCGTAATTGCCAGCATTGTAATTGATATTTTGAATGCTTACGTTGACCCGCGAATTCGGTACTAAAAATATCAAGGAAGAAGGGCAACGGATGCGCGACTGTTGCACTAAGCCTTTTTCTACCTGTACTTTCTGCGTTCGCGAGATGTTTCAGCCAGCGGTGGCCCTGTAGAAGCAGTTGTCAAAAAGATCGATCGGCTTTTAGAGTGACGACACTTGGCAATTTATGGGCAATACTGGAGAAAATAAAATTATACATTTGAGGAAACGCTGATGAGATTATTGCGAACAATCGCCGCTCTATCGGCGGCCTTGACCCCACTGATGGCTGAAGCTGCCTTTAGCCGTCCCATGCCGGGAACAGCCGATTTTCCCAGAGCCTCAAACCCGGAAGTAAATGTGCCGGTTTGCTTTATCGAAACGCGAGGCGGCACAACTTTTGATTTAGTCAGCTTGTGCGGCAGCAATTCTGCTCCCCAAAACACTAATCCGGTTGCAGGCAACCCCGCCAATGCTCCTGCAAATAACCCCAATGCAGGCACTTCTCCGCCTCCTCCCCCGAACCCCAACGCCATCACCAGAGATGCTGTCGGCACCCCGATAACTACTCCAACAGGCACGGCAAATCCCAACAATCAGAATAATCAGAATCCGGGAACTTCGCCCGCAGGTACTCCCAACACTGCCAATCCGGGAACTTCGCCCGCAGGTACTCCCAATGCCAACCCGGGAAGTTCACCGAGTACCAATCCTAATAATCTCAATCCGGGAAGTTCGCCCTATATCACTCCCAATAATGCCACTCCGGGAACTTCGCCGAATACCAATCCCAATAATAGTGCGTCTCCCACGGGTGGAACTGCTGGCGACAGCAACGGCGATTTAGTTCCCAATCCCAATCTCAATCTTCCGAGAGTGCCGCCGAGTTCCTTTAGCCCCGGAGGTGTGGCACCGACTAGAGATGCGATTGATGGCCCCCGCCAGTAATCGGCGAAGTGTCAGAACTTTCATCACAGAAACCGGGTTTCTCGGAAACCGTCTCTTTTTCAGGGATATTTCACCCGCGAGAAAGCCGGAATATTTATTTGCCTGGGTAATATTGATGTCAGGTGCGATCGGCATATTTTGTAGCAGAGTAGCGAAATAAAAGTTAAGCTAAGAACTTGTAGACGCTATCAGCCAAGCACTCTTTTAAAACTGGACAACCAGGTAGAAGCAGTGATAGATAGCCACCTTTAATCTGTAACAGGATTAGTTATCTGCACAGGTTAAAATTCTTACCAGGCGGGTGCTCGCCAGCTCCAAGTTCTCAAGCTAAGCCATTAAACAGGCATATTTTTGTTAAGCCAGTGTGGTTTGGAAAGTACCGGCTGATAACATTAGCCAGACAAAAGTAACCGGATTATTCGGAGGCTCTTCATGAGCAAAATATTTGTTTTAAATTGGAACAAAATTGCTCTAGACCCGATCGCACTTGAGGAGGACATCTAGTGTCAAACTTAGTTCAACGCTTAGAAATAACCGCTCATCCGCAACTTGAAAAATCCCTCGGCTATCGAGGAGATAGTCGCTGGGTAGCTTGGCGCTGGGAGCCCGACATCGACCAACTTATATCCAGCGACGGCAAAACAGTCGCCACTGGCAATAATATGGCTTGGCTGGTGTTTTTGCAGCACGATTTAGTCGATCCTGCGGTACAAGAGTACAACCTCGGCGAGGGCGATCGCTACTGGCTGCTTTTAGACACAGAAACTAGAAATCTCTACGTCGGCGAAGGGAAAACTGTTCAAAGTCTGCTCGAACAGCCGGAAAGTTTAGGTTTATTGGCTTGTCTCGATGGCGGGAATGCCGATCGAACTGGTGAAACTTGGCAGCAAACGCTATCTCAACTAACAGCCAAACCAGTTGTTCGCAACCTCACAAATGCCCTTCCTTTCAGTATCGCGGCTGCTTTGATAGGTGCTTTAGGCATCGGAACCGGATTGTGGGTAGTACCGGCCGTGCAGCAGAAACTAGCCGAAAAAACAGCTTTTATTTCTCCAATTAGTTCTGGCGCCAACTGCGGGCTTGGCGGTTCCGACGATTTTTCTGCTTATATCGGTTCCTCAAGCGGAAATAAAGAACTTCATTTAATAGGCGTTTACGAAGCTAATGCGGATCACAAGAACCGAGATTTATCAAAAAGTGCGATCGAAGTTAAAGTAGAACGCCGAAACAAGCCAATAATTCTCGCACTTTCAGCCTACGAACCTGTGCAGTGGAACATTAGCGCAGAACCGGGCGCAGTTATCGAAAAAATCATCGTTAACGGATACCACAACCAAACTGTTTCAGGAGTTTCGGGAATTCCGGTAGAAGAGCACAGCTACGAAGAAACCGGAGACAATCTCGGCGACTTTATCTACAAGTGGGATGCTGCCGCTGGCAGTTCCAATACTTCCTCCCTCGTTACTAAATTGGAACAGAAAAACGGCACCAGTTTAACTTCCTTTCAAGGATGCTACAGAGGTAAGAACTTTAGTATTAATTGAGAGCAGCGACAGAGGCGACAAGTTATACGATTTTCGGTTTTCGATAGGGAATAACTGATTAGATATGGATTTGGAATTTGTTACAGTTCCATGCTTTTTTTTACTGGTGTTAAAACCTATTCCCCTAAAATCACAAAACCCGCGCAGGCGGGTTTTTTATTGAAATTTAAACTTATTTGCACCTCTATGGTATGATATCTGGTGGCGTCATTACCCATTCCCAATTCTAACAATACTAATAGATTTCTTATGAAATACTGGTACGAAACGCTCGCAGTAGCACAGCGAATTTTAATTGAATTGGGGAGGCGGCGACGCAGCTTAGTCTTGTGGAGTATTTTTCCAGTTTCTATCTTGCTAATTAACGGTTTAATTTTAAAAGAACGCGCTAATCTCAGCACAGCAAAAGCCTTTGAAGTTGCTGCACCTGCAAGCTTAGTAGGAGCAGCTTTATTTTTTAGCTGTCTCGGTGGTAGCGTAGCAACAGTAGTAGCAGAGCGAGAACAGCATACCCTCAAACGCTTGTTTATTTCCCCGCTGAGCGGCACTTCCTACTTTTTAGGAATTTTCCTGGCTCACAGTTGCATCGGCCTCGGTCAGGTAATTTTAGTATACACGATCGCCTCTTTTTTAGGAGCACAATTTCAAGGCTCTATCCTGTTAGGAGCTGCGATTATTCTGCTCAGTATTGTATCTTATGTAGGTGTAGGCTTTATTCTCGGCACCCAGTTTGCGAGGCGCACTGAAGATGTCAACTCGCTAGTAGCCGCTTTCGGCGTTCCTTTGTTGATTTTAGGAGGCGCATTCTTACCGACTTCGCTGTTTCCCAAAAGTCTGCTGGAACTCGCCCAGTACAATCCAATTTATCACATGAACGAAGCGCTGATGGGCGTGTGGGCTGAGGGCAAAGATTTGGCTGATATTGCAGAACACTTTTGGTATTTATTCATATTTTCTATTGCCATGATTGCAGGTGGATGGCTTTCTTACCGCAGGATGCTGAGAGTAGAAAGAAGACTTTAAAACAATCTCATTATGTCGTAATTATTCATCTCTCTCTTCTCTTCCTCTGCGCCCTCTGCGCTCTCTGCGGTTTAATCGTTCAGAAACAACCGTAAATATATAAAATAATACGGAGAATTAAAGCAGTGCTGCAAATTGAAAAGCTAAATAAGTCTTATGGCGAGCGTTCAGTGCTTAAAGATTTAACACTGCACATTCAATCGGGAGAAATTTACGGTTTGCTCGGGCCAAACGGAGCGGGCAAAACTACAACTATCAATATTTTATGTAATTTGTTAAATGCCGACAGCGGTCAAGTTTATATTAATGGCGAACCTGTTTCCGACTCTACAAAATCCTTAATCGGTGTAGCGCCTCAAGAAAATTTGCTTTACAAAAGCCTTAGCTGCGAAGAAAACCTCAATTTTTTTGCTCAAATTTACGGCTTAGAGCGCAAACAGCGACGCTATCAAGTAAGAAACTGTTTGAAAGCAGTAAATTTGACAGATAGAGCAACAAGCCCGGTGGAAACTTTGAGCGGAGGAATGCAGCGCCGTTTGAATATTGCGGTAGCTTTGGTACACCAGCCTAAATTAGTCATTTTAGATGAACCGACAACAGGTTTAGATATTGAGGCTCGCTATGAAATTTGGGAGTTAATTCAGCGCTTGCAATCGGAAGGAATTACAATTTTGCTGACAACTCATTTGTTGGATGAAGCGGAGCGGCTGTGTCACAGAATTGGGATTTTAAAGAATGGCAGTATTGTGGCTGAGGGCAGTTTGGAGGAGTTGCAAAAACTGATTCCTGCTCAAGAAATTATCGTGGTAAAAACCGACGAAGAAGCTGAAGTCATCGCCCGTGCTAAACAATACAGTTTCATTCCCCGCCGCTACGGTAGCGATTTGGCTTTTTGGCTGCCGGAACGTTTAGAATTAAAAGAGATTATTTTGCTGTTCGATGGGATTTCTATTGATTCAATCGCTCGGTATCCGGTGCGGTTAGAACATATTTATGTTGAGGTGACGAAACAAACTGTATCCTAATCCGCGTTCATCCGCCACCATCTGCGGTTAAAGTTCCAAAGTAATTAACAAAGGCGATGTCTAGATTGTAAAATATCATCAACCTTACTGCTGGCTGGCAAACAGGAAAAATAAAATTATTTTAAAAAATATACCCTTATACCCACAGCCTCCCTTGGAGATCTAAATTATTTCCTCATGGCAAAGATCCGACTTTCCGACTTTTCCGACTTTACAGAGGCAGAGGCCGGAAGCAATGATAGAGATAGGGAAAATCAACCCACAATGTCTAGATGGTAAAGATATCGTAAATTTGGATGTTGTGTTGCGAAATGTTAAATAAAAATATGTTATAAGAAAAAGATATATATTTAAGATGATACCGTTACCTTGCATCTAAATTGTACAAACCCCTTCCCAGGCGAGGTCAGTGAAAGCCCACTTCATATCAGGACTACCCCGATCGGGTTCTACTTTACTCGTAGCATTACTCCGGCAAAATCCCCGCTTTCACGCTGCTATGACTAGCCCAGTCGGGGGTTTAGTGGAGAGAATGTTGGAAGCCATGAGCGAAGATAATGAGTTTTCCGTGTTCATTTCCCCTGAACAAAAACGGGCACTGATTATGAGCATCTTTTCAGCCTATTACCACCCGCAAGCTGAAAAAGAAGTGATCTTCGACACCAATCGTCTTTGGTGCAGCAAGTTGCCATTAATTCTGGAACTATTTCCCGAAGCAAAAGTCATCTGTTGTGTCAGAAACATTGCTTGGATTATGGATAGCATTGAGCTACTAATTCGGCGCAATGCCTTTGATGTTTCCAGGTTATTTAATAATCCAGCGGAACGGGCTACAGTTTATAGCCGTACCGAAGCATTAAGCCAAGGTTCGCGTTTAGTGGGTTATGCTTATAACGCTCTTAAAGAAGCATTTTATAGCGAACAGAGTGGATCTCTTCTACTGGTAGATTACGATTTATTAACCATAAAGCCGGCTAAAACCATGTCGCTGATTTATCAATTTCTTGGCGAAGAGCCTTTTGAGCATGATTTCGAGAATGTTCAATATCACGAGCCAGAATTTGATAATAAGCTGAAAACACAAGGGTTACATCAAGTGCGTGCTCAAGTCGAGTTTAAACCGAGAAAAACAATTTTACCCCCCGACTTGTTTGAGCGATTTGATGGCTTATCTTTTTGGACAGATTCAACAAATAGTCGTGCTAGTGCGATTGTAGCGAAAACTCAATAAACCGCAAAACCTTAGCCTCTAGATCCCCCCTAACCCCCGTTAAAAAGGAGGAATAGCGTTCAAAGCCCCCCTTTTTAAGGGGGATGCGAGGGGGATCGAAACTTAAATGTAAACCATAGATATCAAGGATTTAAGTAATTATGAAGTCATCAACCGCCAACAAGCAAATTATTTTCGTTGACTCTTCTGTACAGAATTATCAAAACTTGATAGAGGGCGCAGATGCTAACGCCAAAATAGTCATTTTAGATGACAAGCGTAGTGGCATTGAACAAATTACCCAAGCACTGGCTAGTGAAAGTGGCATTGAAGCTGTTCATGTAGTTTCTCACGGCAACCAAGGCAGTTTAAAACTTGGTGCAGACGTACTCAAGGGGAATGACCTCGAAAATTTTAACACTCAGCTAAAACAGTGGGGAAAGGCTCTGACAGAGAACGGAGATATCCTACTTTATGGATGCGATGTAGCCGCCGGAGAAACTGGCAATAATTTTGTCAAGCGGTTGAGTGAACTCACAGGTGCAGATGTCGCAGCCTCTAACGACTTAACAGGAAATGCAGTTAAAGGCGGCGACTGGGATTTAGAAATAGTAACGGGCCAGATTGAATCCGCCGTGCCGCTTAATCGGCAGGCGATGGAAGATTATGACTATACACTGGCTAACTTTGATGTCACAGCGGCAACCGATGATGGCACCGGCACTGTAGCAGGCACATTGAGCAAAGCAATTTTAGATGCGAATGCCGCAGGTGGCGATGACACTATTACTATCCAAACAAATGTCCGATTTACAGGAACTCCTAATGTTCCCCTTGACAGCAATATTGCCTTTATTGGTGGCGGTTTCATCGTAAGCGGGGATATCAATAACAACAGCACCAATGATGCGGGTGATGTTCGTCCCTTCTTTGTCAATTCGGGAATCGTCAGTTTCTCTAACATGACTATTTCGGGGGGGCGCGCCCAAGGTGGTAATGGCGGAAAAGGTGATACTGCCGCTGGTGCTGCTGCTGGGATGGGTGGCGGTTTGTTCATTTATAACGGCACGGTTGCACTTAATAATACTGCGTTTGCTGGCAATCAGGCAATTGGCGGTAACGCTGTAGCTGGCAGTGGCCTCTACAGTGGTGGGGGTGGCGGTGGCTTTGGTGGCGTCGGAGCCGATGGCATCCTGTTTGGTTCTGGTGGCTCCGGTGGTGCGGGGGGAATCTCTGGTGGTACGGGGGGTATTGGAGGTGGTAGGGGCATCTCTGGCGGAACAGGGGGCTTTGGCGGCGGTGGTGGCGGCGGCGGTGGCGCTGGCGGCGCTGGCGGCGCTGGCGGCGCTGGCGGATTTGGTGGTGGTGGTGGTGGCGGCGGCTATGGAGGGGCGGGGGCACCGGGCGGTGCGGGAGGCTATGGCGGCGGCGGTGGCAGCAGCAGATCTATTACTGTCGGTCTTGGCGGTTTCGGGGGTGGCAACGCCGCACAATTTCCAGGTAGTGGCGGCAGTGGTGCCGGTCTTGGGGGTGCTATCTTCATCCGCCAAGGCTCTTTAACCCTGAATAGCACCACTTTCAACAACAACTCAGCCACCGGCGGCACGGGTGACAGCTCAGGTCAAGGCAAAGGTGGGGCAATATTTGCCATGCAGTCCCTCACCAACACCAATGGCAACAACCAGGGAATGCCCACCGCGCTACCTACTGTCACCTCATTGGGAGCAACTTTCACCGGCAACACCGCTGCCAACCAAGCTGGCACTCCCGCTGCCACCACCTCCACCAACGGTGTCGGCAATAACCAAGACAATAACGATGTTTACGGTACGATTTTAGGCAACCCCGTCAACCTCTCTGTCAGCAGTAACGCAGGCACAGAAGCAGGAACAACCGCCATCACCGTCACCGCCACCGCCACCAGTGCCGTTACAGGCCCTCAAACCGTTGACTTAGGCGTAGCAGGAACAGGTATAGCCCCTGGCGACTACAACCTCAGCGGCACAACCATCACCATTCCCAGCGGACAAACTACAGGAACAGTTACATTTACAGTTCTTGATGATACGTTAATTGAAGGAAGCGAAACTGCAACTCTAACTATCAGCAATCCTACGGCGGGGATAGTGTTGGGAACAACCACTACTCAAGATATTGCGATTACTGACAACGACTTCCCCAACGTCAACCTTTCAGTTAGCAGTAACGCAGGCACAGAAGCAGGAACAACCGCCATCACCGTCACCGCCACCGCCACCAGTGCCGTTACAGGCCC